>JBGSSZ010000034.1:0-2104 GCA_041736785.1 Limnoglobus sp. | reverse complement strand
CGGTCGCCGATTTGCTCTCGGGTAGCTTGAATCGCTCCCGAAGACTCTTGTTCGTCATCTTCTGATTCATTAGGTAACGCAAACAGCAATGCTGGTAGCAGGCCCTGATGCGGTCGTTGCGGTCCATCGAGTCAAAATCCTGATGTCCAAACAGAACTGCTGACGTTCGTTTCTCGCCGACGCGGAAATCAGGGGCCGGAAGTTGGAAGTCCTCCGCCGACTGGATTACTTTGTCCACGCCGCTCCCCTTCTCTTCGCACACGCCAAGCCGACGCATCAAGTCGGCCAATCGCTCGTTGCGTGATTGATACTCGTCGATGAACCGGTCCGGCGGAATGAACGGAACGCCTGGATTGGAGATCTCCATCCGGTCGTCGTAAATCTCGATCATCACCGACGTGCCCGATTCGGTGAAGTCTTGGTGGATCAGCGCGTTCGCCACCAGCTCTCGCACGGCGATCTCCGGGAACATCTTCACGCTGCGACGCAGCGCTTGCTCGATCACTTCGTTGGACGACACCAGGCTGTAAACGAACTGCACCAGCCCACGGAAGCCAACCGCGTAGCCTTTTGCACCGATCGTATCTGACTTGGTCTTCAGTTTTCCCGTGCCGTCGTAGACGATTACCCGCGCCGCCTTGCGGGCGAGCCTGTCGAACTGAACTAGCTCCTTTGCGAAGAGCATTCCTCCAAGATTGGTCACGGTCCAACCAGCGACATCTCGCTCGATGAGCTTCTCGCTTTCGAATCGCGCAAGCACGCCGGCGCGTTCGGATGGGTAAGGCAGCCCCAGCAAATCAAAGTAGCTCTGCGTGTCCAACAACTGCACGACCCGGTCAGCGTCGCACCCCGTGAGAGCAGGCTGAGACAGCCAGTCCGGCTGCCCTTCCGCGAAGATCGCCCGCAGTCGGTCCTCACTCATGGGGGCCTGTTCCTCGCCGGCACGCATCAGATAAGCGCCTTCGAACTGGTAGGCCGTTCCTAGTGGCCGACCCGGGATATGGAATACGAGAACTCGGCCGTCAGGATGAAGGACTTCCTCAATTTCCACGCGAAACCGCACCGCGTTGAAGACTTTTGCCTCCATGCTCACGGGGTCGTTGAAGGCGGAGGTGCCGACAACCTTTCGCGGAGGAGAATTCTCGATGCCAAGCAACAGATGTCCGCCCCCTTCGTTCGCCATCGCCACGCAATACCTGTAGAGCTTGTGGTTGTCGAACTGCGTCTTGGCTTCCTTGAACTCAAGTCGCTGGTGCTCGGACCGAGCCGCCCGCCATTGGTCGATCTGTTCTATCGTCGTGGCCATAGTTAGTCGTCAGTCTACTTGGCGAAAGTCGCCAATGCATTCTTTGCCTCAACCGCCCCCGCGCGGCACGCGGTACTTTGCCCGGATGATAAACGGGTGCGACTCGCGTCGCTTGACTTCTGAGAGCTCTAAAAACTCCATCTGCACTTCGCGGTCGATCGCCAGGTCGCTGTGGATGCGGTCGGTCTGGTCGGCCCATAGCTCGCCTCCGAGGAGCCGCAGCTTCTGCTCGCGGCCAATCGCCGGCACGACGCGAAGCTGGTCCTCCTCAACATCCTCATTGCGAAAGAACCGCCGCATATCTGGGTCGAGCGGTGATAGGCGCTTGGCGCCGGCGATAAGCGGCTTCTCTAGCCGGGGCTTCTCGGAAAGAAGGGTTTCGTCCCTCAACTGTGCGTTCGAATCGACGTACAGCACGGCCTGCGTCGTCACGTCGCTGCCGGCGGGGCGGGCGGGTCCAAGCACCGGGACTCCGTCAAGCTCGACGATGCCGTACTTCGCCGCGTTCCACTGCGCCACTGTTCCCGCCCTGCGAGCCCGAGGGTTCTTGCCGGTCAGGTTCAGCCCGTTGAGCGACCCCGTGTAGCCGATGACGGGCGCCGCCTTGCTCACGCCGGGGCGGAGCGTCCCTGATGCGTATAAGTAAAGCCGCAGGTCGGCCGGGGCGGCGAGTTGCTTGTCAAACTGGTGGGTGTTCAGGCAGAGGTGGATCCGCCACGGCAGTGGGGCCGTCGGCGGAGACGCGTCTACTTCCGCGTGGATCACCAGCACGTCGGTCCGCTGGATGTTCTCGGGGGG
>JBGSSZ010000656.1:0-28090 GCA_041736785.1 Limnoglobus sp. | reverse complement strand
CCGCATCTGATCTGGGGGCCGGGTGATCCGCACCTGATCCCGCGCTTGCTCGCCCGTGCCCGGGCTGGCCGACTCCGCCGCGTGGGGCACTGCGACGTCATCGTGGACGTGACCTACATCGACAACGCTGCCGAGGCCCATCTGCTCGCCCTCGACCGCATCACTGCCGCGGCGGGGAAGGTGTACTTCATTACCAACGGCCAGCCGCTGTCGATGTGGGAGTTTTTGAACAAGGTGCTGGCACTCGCGGGACTGCCGCCGGTGACGAAAGCGGTGCCATATTGGTTCGCGAGGAATTATGGCCGGTTTGCCGAGGGGATGCACCGGCTCTTCCGTCTGGCTGGCGAGCCGGCGATGACGCGGTTTGTGGCAAGCCAGTTGAGCACGTCGCACTGGTTCGACATTTCGGCGGCACGGCGGGATCTTGGCTACGAGCCACGGGTCAGTTGCGAGGAGGGTTTGAAGAGGCTGGCCCCGACGATTCAGGCCGTGGGACCGTGATGAAGCATGTGCCGGCTCGCGGAATCTCTTCCTCGCCGAGCAGGCCACCCGGTGGAACCTTTCGCCACGGCACACCACCGCACGCCTGCTGGAAACCGTGTTCGTAGAGTGCCCGCATCGATTCGGGATCGATGTTCATGCTTTTGGTATCAGTCATGAACTTCGGATCAATCGCGGTGATGTTGTAGGTCATCCCGGTCACGAGGCAGAATGCGTAGAGCTTGCAGAGTTCGGCACGGTAGAGCGCATAGAGCGAGGCACTGACGCTGGCACCAATGCGGCCGATGAAGCCAATGCTGGCATCGCTGGCGTCCGGGAAGAACTTGCCCGCAGCGAGGATGTAGAGATTCGACCCTTCGAGCCAGCGCGTACCGTGCTGGACTTTGGCCTGATGGCAGCCAAGTTCGATGAATGTCTGCGTGACGGCACCGCCGTCGGAGTGCTTTTCCTTGTAGTGTCGGCCATCGACCACGATGTCGAATTCGACCGGTGCGACCATCCCCGGCACAGCACACGCGGCAAAGAGCACCTTGCGGACGAGTTCATCCGCGTCGGGGCGACCGCTGCACGCCAGTGCGCCAATGTCCCACTTCACGACCCGCTTGGCCTGATAACTGAGTGTGGCCACGTAGAGCCGGCGACCGCTCATGTGCGCGGCGCGGATCTCATCCATCACACAGGTATTCATCTCCGTGTCGATGATCTTTCTGAGCCCGTCGGCGGAGGCAAGGGCACCATCGCGAAGCAGGTAGCGGATGGGCCGCCACTTGTAGAGATCGCGGCTACTGGTCTGAGTGAAGAACCGCTTGACAGAGTGGTCATGTTGTGGACCGAGGTAGGCGAAGACTGCAATGATGGACCCGCTACTGGCCCCGGTGACGACATCGAACACAGGCCGGGTGCCATGGGCTTGCCAACCTGCGAGAATACCGGCGGTGTAGGCTCCGAACTTGCCGCCGGCGGAGAGGGCGAGCACTTCGAGTTTCGCACCCTGTTTGTGAGGAGCCGGAGGTGCCTGCTTGGCCAGTGCCGCTGCAAGACCTTCCACGGTGACTTGATCGATGGGGACGTACGTGTCCGAAGGCAGGTTCGGCTCGACCCACTTCTCGGCGAGCACCTCTTTGGGCAGATCGGTCACCTGCGGCCGGCTACGACAGCCGAGCGCTCCAGCGATCGCAATCGTCGCTGCAACCGCGGTCAGCGACAGAGCGCGGACCCATCGTCGGGTGTGTTGCATCCCCGCACGCCGTGAGTGTTAAAAGAAAAGAACGTCCCCCAGTTGTCGGCGAATAACGACAGTTGCGGATGCGGTCAAGACAAAAATGAAGTTCGGTGTGCGGTTTCAGTGGAAAACCACTGAGCCCGCACACCGAACTGGACGAATCTTTCTCAGATTCAGCGGCTGGCCTGCGTGTCGGTGAAGTCCACGGTCAGGTTGTCCCCGGCGCGGAACGTCACCTTCTGGCTCACCTGCTCGGGGTAGCCGTTGCGGAGCGATTCGATCTTCATCACGTAGCTGAACTGCTGACCGGCCGGCAGCGGCGGGGTGCGGAATTCATTGGCGTTCTGCTTCGCATCGTTCACGAACAGCGTCGCACCGGCGGGCACTTTCACCGTGAAGCGGGCCCGTTCACCGACGGGTTCGCTCTTAGGCAGGCTCGTCGCCATGGCGGGCTTGATGCTCTCGGGCATCGCTTTTGGGATCGGATCCACCTTGCCCGACGCAAGGTCATTGAACTCCACATTCGACACTTTGCCCGGCGTGACTGCAACCGTGCGGGCATCAGTCACCGTGCGGCCTTCGCGATCGTACTCGACTCGGAAGGTGTAGTTGTAATCGCGGCCTTGGGGCAGTTCCGGCGTCACGAACGCACGCTCCGCCGATGTGAGTCGCAGCGGCTTGCCCTCGGCATACAGGCGGGCATCGGCCGGCAACTTCACGATCACCGTGGCACGATTGGGTGTAGCGGCCGCACCGCCGGGGAGCGGAAGCTGATTCTTCGGCGTGAACTCGCTGATCGCTGGAGCGGGCTGGGCATACGGCGTGGTGCCATCGCCCATCGGCAGCGTCGTCGGCGGGATCAACTGCTGACCGCTCGGCAGTGCGGGCATCATCGGCATGCCGGGTGCAGCCATGCCGAAGCAGCCACCGCTGTAGAACGCAGTCGGCACTGGTGTGGCATACGGTGTGCCCATGTCCGGGTAGCTTTGGAACGGCATGCCCATGTCGAAGCCGCCGCCTGTGCAACTGAGTGTCACGGCACCGCAGCAGCCGTAGCTGACTGGAGCACCGGAGCAGGAGTAGCTGGTCCCGCCGCAGCATCCATTGCAGGAGCCGCCGTTGAAGCTGAAGAAGCTGCGGATGCGTTCGCCGCTGAAGAGGCCGCCGTGGCAGGAGCAGCCGCTGCAGCCATTGCAACTTGTGGAGTTGGCCGTGCTGCCGGTGCAGCCGTTGCCGAGCCACTGGTTGCGGAAGTGGCCGTTGAATTCGGGACCGGTCGGGCTCTGAGCCATCGCCGTCATCAGAATGAGGCTGTACATGGGATTGATCCTGGAGTGTCCGCTGTGGCAAGCTGCGTCGCGGCTGTGGAAAGGGTAAACGGTAGCGGTGAAGCGGTCAAAACGGCATGAGGTAAAAATTGCAAAGTGAGATGGTGACTCAATCATGCAGCCCGCGCAGTCGGCACAACGCTTACAGCTTACGCGGGTTGGACAGGGAAAATCGCCCTCGCTGGGCATTCCAAGGGTATAAACTGACACCGATGGCACGCAAACGCAGCACTCCCGGACCGTATCTGCTCCATCTGGAGTTGCAGCCTGAGCGCGTCTGGCGACCGGACGAGTACCCCTACTGCCTCCCAGCGGTGCGCCACCTCAAACGACTGAACTTCCATCCCAAGGTCACGTTCCTGATCGGTGAGAATGGCACTGGCAAGTCGACGCTCATGGAGGCGATTGCCGTTGCTTGCGATCTGAACCCCGAAGGCGGTAGCCGCAATTTCAACTTCGCTACCCGTGAGAGCCATTCCAAGCTCGACGACTGCCTGCGGCTCGCCAGAACCCCCGCCCAGCCCGGCGACACTTTTTTCCTCCGAGCGGAGAGCTTTTACAACGTCGCCACGGAAGTTGAGCGACTTGGCGTCGGCGAATACTACGGCCCTGCTCCTCTGCACGAACTCTCACATGGCGAATCATTCTTCGCACTCTTCAAACACCGTTTTCGAAGCCACGGCCTGTATCTCATGGACGAACCCGAAGCCGCACTCTCGCCGCAGCGGCAGCTTGAATTCCTCGCACTGCTCCACGACTACGCCAGCAACGATTGTCAATTCGTGATCGCCACCCACTCGCCGATCATCATGGCCTATCCCGACGCCCGGATCTTTGAGTTGAAAGCCGACGGCATCCGTGAAGTACCCTATCTCGAAACCGAGCACTATCTCGTCACGCGAGGCTTCCTCGCCAATCCCCAGCGTTCGCTGGATGTACTGCTGTCAGTGGTGAATTGACTGGCGGCCGCTGAGTTTGCGATAGAGCTTGGCATAGGCATCGATCGTCTGCTCGAGCCGATACCTTGTGTGGACGCGAATGCGGGCGTTGTGTCCAAGTTGCCGAGCGTGACTCGGGTCGGAGAAGAGCTTGCGGATCGCCAGGCCGAGTGCACGGTGATCGCCGCGGGGGAAGAGCAAGCCTTCCTGATTCTCGCGGACGATTTCGCCATTCCCGCCAACATCGCTGATGATCGCGGGCAGTCCGGTCGCCATCGCTTCGAGCAACGTCAGCGACGCCGCCTCACTGACGCTTGTGAGGGCGAACGCGTCCGCGGCCCGCAGGAGTTCGGGGATGTCGCGGCGGATGCCGAGGAACTGAACGCGATCCGGGACGCCCAGCGTAGTCGTCAGTGCTTCGAGTTCGCCGCGAAGCGGGCCATCGCCAACCATCAGCAGACCGACATCCGGCAAAGCAGCTTCCGCGAAACCGCGCAGGAGTGTGGCTTGGTCCTTCACCGGATGATGCCGGGCAACATGGATGAGAAATCGTTTCGCGGGATCGAGGCCGAGCTTCAGCTTCTGCTGTGTGATGTCGGAAGCCGCGAAGTAGCGATCAATTTCGATGCCGTTTTCTATCACTTCGATCCGGCGGCCCGCGAAGCCATCAATGTCACGCAGAGCATCGGCACTGAACTGGCAGCAGGCGTTGACGGCGTCCGCGAGCCGGTCGAGAACCAGGCGATTGAAGGCCCGCCGTTTTGGTGAGACCGCGTCGGGATAGTGCCGGCCATGCTCCGTTAGAATCAGCTTCGGCTTGCGACGCAGCAGGAGCTTGGCGAGTGCGGCGTAGAAGAAGGGCGAATACTGATGAGCGTGGAGTATGTCGATGCCGCGGTCGCGGATCTCGCCGGCCATCTGCCAACTGACGCGGTAATCGCGGCCCGGTCGTCGATTCAGGCAGACGACCTCGACACCTTCAGCCTGAAGCTCTTCGCCGAGGGTGCCGACGCGGTCGAGGCAGAAGATGGTGGGCACGATGCGGGAGCCGAGCCGGCGGATGGTTTCGCGGACCAGCACCTCGGCCCCGGCGACCTGCATCACATGCACGACGAAGCCGACGTTCACGGGCCGCCTCGTCGCGGCATGCTCGGCTGCTGGAAACGGTCGAAGGGATGCTTGCCAGTCGAAGGTCCCTGGCGATTCTGCGGCCGCGGCGTTTCACGCGGCATTGGTCGCGGTCGCACCGGCAGCGATTGCTGGCGATAGCGGTTCATCTCCGGTTGGGCCGTGTCCGTGGAATTCATCAGCGCCCAAACCTGAGCCCCGATCAGCATTAACAGATACGACGGCTCGAAGACTTCCAGCGAGAGAGCCAACGCACCGACGAGGAACGAAATCAGCGCGCATTCGACGCCGTTGAGGATCGCCAACGCGCGGATCGCTTCGGGGTCACGCCGCTTCCAGAGTTTGAAGCGGGCCTGCCAGATCGCCAGGAATGTCGTTCCCACGACCAGCAGATAGATTGCCATGGCCACCCAGCCACTGTCAGCAGCAATCTGCAGATACTGCGAGTGGATCGTGCGGCCATCCATGTCGGCACCGCGTTTCAGCATCTCCAACGCCGAGCAGCGGATTCCGGCACCCACAAGCGGATAATCATTGGCGATCTCCGTGGCGATGCGCCAGCTCAGTTCGCGGCTCTGATAGCTGTCGTCGACCTCACGCTTTTTGATGCTCGTGAACCGCTCCGTGATTTCTTTGCCCGCCATGATGGGCACCGTGATGCAGACGCACACCGCGATGCAGGCTACATAAATCTTGTTGCGCGCAAACTTGAATGAGAAAAATGCGTAGTGAAAGATCGGCGCGATCATCGCGATCATCGCCCCGCGACTGTAGGTCGTCAGCACAGCATGCACGAGGCTGAGCGCCGCGATTAGGAAAAACCAGCGGACGCGGCTGAATGTCATTTCCCAGGCGAAGAAGCAGAGTGGCACGCCGAGCGCCAGCAGCAGCCCGGCTCCATTGTTGTCGAGCAGAGCATAGCCGCGGCGGAAGAGCACCACGTTGCCGCTGCTGATGTAAATCTGATTGGCATCGATGGCGATGTAGGCGAGCGCCAAGGTCGTCAGCATGTATAAGGCCCAAATCTGATTGGGCGTACGCAGCACGCGGGCCGCGACGAAATACATGACGAAGATCTTCAGATATTCACCATACCAGTCTTCGGAGCGCGGCTGGTCGTTGGAGAAAATGAAGCTGAGCGAAATCCAGAACGCGAACAGGATCATGCTGAGAAACGCCCAGGTGATCGCCGGGCTGTAACGCATGACGGAGCGTTCCGATCGGCCAAACGACAGCAACCCGACGGACCAGAGCAGGTACGATCCGATCGACGCGGCAGCGAGGTAAAAGCTCCAGGTGAGCAGTGCCAGACCGGGATAGGCACTGAGTTGGAACTTCCAGAGCCATTGCGGCCGCAGCACAGCAAAGAAGTAGTACATGCAGACCGCGGCGGCCGGCGTCCAGAACACCGCACCACCGATGCCAAAAAAGACCATCACAAAAATCGCGGCCAACTGCTTCATGACACCGCCTGGAGTGTGCGTTCGGCGGACAGACCCGTGCCCGCGATTTTGGCCGCGGCGGCCCAGGTGTGATGCTCCATCACCCAGTCGCGGCCCGCGGCACCCAGCGTGCGACGACGCGATTCATCGGCAAAGAGTGAGAGCATCTCGTCAGCAAACACCCCGGCGGATTTTGGCGTTGGGAACGGTGGTGCACCATTCAGACCAGCCACGACCCGCGGCGTGCAGACCACGGGCATGGCCATCGCCGCGGCTTCGAGCAGCTTGTTCTTGATACCGCCGCCGCTGCTGAAAGGCAGCACCACGACCTGCCGTCGCCGCACTTCGCTGCGGATGTCGGGATTGTCGGGTGTGAGCGTGACGCCATCAGCATTGCAGAGGGTGATCACGTCGGCCGTGGGTTGGAAGCCGAAGACATCGAAGCGTGCTGAACTGCAACGGGAGCGTACTCGCGGCCAGACGCGCTGCACGAACCATTCCAGTGCCTGCACATTCGGCCCGAAGTCGAGCCGGCCCCAGAAGACGCAACTGTTCGCGATCGTCTCCTCGTTGCCGGGAGCGTAGTGCTCGGCATCGACGCCGTTCGGCAGCACGTCGCAGTTGTGGATGCCGGCGAACCAGCGGAAGGCCCGCGCGTCGTGCTGTGAAACGACCCAGACACGGTCGAGCCGCTTGCGGTAGGCACGCTCGTAGAGCCCTTTGTCGAGGGCCTGTCGTAGCTCCCGCCACGTATGTGGCTTGAGCAGCGACACCTGCGAGGTGTGGTGCCAGACCCATTCATCGGCTGCGTACCAGACGGCCTTTGTGCCCGCGGGCAGAGCACCGAGATATGGCAGCACGCGGAGCCCGCTGACCACGACCGCATCAGCGCGGAACTCCGCGGCACAGTCGCCGAGCCAACGGATGGCACGCTCGTCGACGCCCCAGTAGTTGCGGAATTTTTCTTCCCACTTCGCCAGCGCGAGCGTCGCCTGTGGTGCTGCGTCGCTGCTTGCGAACGAAAAATGTTCTTCAAGGCCGGCGTGCTCGATCGCTCGCGGGTCTGGTGTGTCGATCGTGGCGAGAGCGATGCTATGCCCCTCGGCGGCGAGGGCCTGCATGAGATAATACGTGTGCACGTCGTGGCCGCTGGCGCGGGGCCAGGCCATCTTCTCTTTCAAAAACAGAAGCCGCAAACTCACGTGACGCGGAACCTCACCGGGTTGGGGAGCGGCTCCGCGGGCGTCGGAGGCAGATTGCCAAACGCCCGAATCCGCAGTGCCGTAGCCGCACCAAGCCAGGCCCCGAGGCCTCCGAAGATCAGATCGGTCGGGCTCGGGATGCGTGTGGGCAGCGCGAGCTGGCCCGACTCCACGAGTGCCGCCGCGAGTACGCCGTAGAACACTGCGGTGCGGCGGCGCACCACACGACGAACGCCCACAGCGGCCACGACCGCCCCCAATGGAGCATAGAGCAGAGTTTTCGCCGCGGCTTCCTCCAGGCTGCTCAAATAATTCTTCTCATACGCCGCCGCGAACGGAATCCAGTTGATCGCGGCCCACTTCGCCGTGACGAGGCTCGACTGGAAGTCGAAGGGGAACCAGTTCCGCACCAACAGCACGCCCAGCCATGCCTGACCGAGCAGCAGGCCCATCTCAAGCGACAGTCCACGGCTCGATGTGGTCTTCAGGAGCCTCATCAGCCCCCAACCGGCAAGGAATCCGAGTGAAATCACGATCAGATCCGTCGCGCTGGTGCTGCGCGATTTCACAAACAACTGGCCCGCTTCGAGGATGCAGGCGAGGGCCAACGCAATCAGCGCGATGTAGCCGATGGTGTGCGGCCGTCGCTTGCAGCCGGCGAGCAGGCCCGCCGGGAAACACAGACCAGCGAGTTCGAGCCACGTCGGCAGCTTCGACGACAGGCCCGGGCCGCCCGGCTTGGTGATCTCGCTGAACGGCACAATCACCAGTTTGGTGACGCCATCAAAATTCTTGTGATAAAGCTCAGCCGGGCTCAGCGTGAGATCGAGTGGCAACCAGAGCACGATCGCCAGGACTGCGACGTAAACCACGAGCAGTCGACCCGCGGTGCCACCGATGCGTTCGCCCTGCCAAATCCGCCGGAAGCGTCGCACCAGCCGATCGCCGAGGCAGAGCCAGGCGAGCATGCCAACGAGTGAGCCCATGCTCTGGGCGATGACGTCCGAGCCGGAGCAGGTGCGTTCGTAGAAGAAGAGTTGACCGAACTCGACGGCTGCGGAGAAGACAATGCACCACGGCCAGAGCACGAGGGCTGCGAGCAAATCCCGGGCTGGACCGCCGGGCTTGTCGAGCCGGAGTGCCGCAAGCAGACAGAATCCGAGTGGGATACCGAGGATGACATTCGCGACGAAGTCGGAGCGCGACTGGATGCCGCTGCGGTGCTCGACGACCCACTCGGCGGCCTGGATCGCGTTGTCGAAGCCTCGGGCGTGGAAGCGGAAGGGCACGAAGCTGCCGTAGATCGTGAACGCCATGACGCCGATGGCGAGCCAGGCGAACGTGCCGCGGTTCGGCGTGACAGTCATCGCGGCCTCCGCCGATCCGTCTCCGGCGGCCCCTGGGGTGGCATCTGCCATTCCGCCGCAGCCGTCTGCGTCGCCGTCTTGATGATGTCGTCCCGTTCGGGCGGCGCCGGGATCGTGAAGAGCCAGTCCAGCAGCTTCACCTCCAGCCAGAGAAAAGCCAGTGCCAGCGGCATCATCAGCCAACCGGCGAAGTCGTGAATAATCGCATCGCCCAGCTGCTTCATGCCCGCGTTGTAGACGAGCGCCGTCGCGGTGATGCGGAGCACGTTGGCAAAGACCGCAATGGGCAGCGCGCTCAGCACGATGATGATGCGATCGAGCAGCGGCCGCTGGATCAGAAACGCAAACGCCGTCGCCACAGCCGCGAACGTCAGCACCATGCTGAGCCCCGAGCAGGCCCATTCCACGCCGAGCCGCAAGTCGCCGATGGTGATCACCGTGCCGGAAACGTACGACGGATAGCCCATCGTCTGCAGGATCGCGTTGCTCCCCTGCGTGGCGATCTGCCGCAGCTTGAACGCAAACGCCACCTCAAAGCTGTCGGGCATTTTGGACATGAAGATCAGAAAGACCAGCCCCGGCCACGCCCACTTCAGCGCATAGCGACCGAACATGAACGCGACCACGCCCGTCAGTGCGAGGATCAGCCCCAGCCCCTGCAACGGCTCCTTGGCTTTGTTCGTCTCACCCGCAACGAAGGAAATACCCACACCGAGAACGATCCAGCAGAGCCCCGACCAGTCGGGCCACGCGGCCAGCGGAGGGATCATCGCCCGCCGCGTCCAGAGCAGGTACAACGCAAAAGGTGCGACAAAGAAACCGTGCGAATAGTCGGCCTTCGTCCACCACTCGTGGATCATGTCCGCCAGCGGTGCGTGAAACGCAAAGAGCGTCGCAACCAGCAAGAGAAGAAGCGACCCCTGCCAGCGGCGGTCGTGCATGTAGGAAGGCGTCGCCGTCACGGAATTCTCGCTCTGCCAATCAGGTCTAACATAGGACACTTTGCCCGCAAAGTCCGTGAGTTCCCCGTTGCGGTTTTGCGTCGCTTGCGTTCGGCATCTATAGTGAAACTCCACACGCGAGGTTCAACGTGGTCTCCCCAATCGAAAAGCAGTTCGCCGATTGCTGCGGTGCCGGACCGCTCGAGCTCATGATCGAGCGGGAGGAAGATCATGCCATCGTCGCCCATGGTGCTCTGGAGCAACCCTTCGCGGTGATTGGTCGCGATCCCTATTGCGACATCCACCTCAATGATCCAGTCGTCGCGTTAAAGCATGCATTCGCACAAGTCATCAACGGTCACGTCTTCATCGTCGATCTCGCCAGCACGACGGGCGTGCATTGGGGCAGCGGCCGACAGTCCAGCGGTTGGCTCACGCCCGGCGAGCCGCTGACCATCGGGCCCTTCCGCCTCTTCCTCACGCGCTCCGCGGCTTCCAGCCCCACAGTCCTCGGGGCCGACTTTCACCCGCTGACCAGCAGTACCGACGGCCCCGGCGGCTACCCGCCCGCGCTCCTCGAATTTCTCAGCGGCCGCAGCGATCACACCGCCTGGGAGGTGAACCGTGTGCTCACCCTCGTCGGTCGGGCCAGCGAATGCAAGCTCCACCTCGGCGGCGAGGATGTCGCATTGTTCCATTCCTACTTTGTCAAAACCATAACAGGGCTATGGGTCGTCGATCTGCTGGCCCGTGGCGGGACTCGGGTCAACGGCAAGAAAGTGCGCGCCGCACTGCTCGCTCACGGCGACGAACTCCACATCGGCAAGTTCGCCATCGGTGTGAAATACCCCGCACCTGGCATAAGCCTCTCCGGGCAGGACAGTGCTGTGTCGTTCGATGTGCAAAGCTCGCAAGACCGCGTCCATACCGGCTCGCTCGGCATGAAATCCTCGGCCCGCATCAGCAGGCCACCGGAAACCATGCTCGCCCCCGACGGGGCACTGCCCAGTGAGGAAGAGTTCGCCGCCCTCACACCGGCGCCGATCGCGCCCACGCTGGTCCCCGCCGCCGGTAACGAGGCAATGATGCCCATGCTGCGGCAAATGGCGGAAATGCAATCGGCCATGTTCGGACAATTCCAGCAGTCACTCATGATGATGATGCAGATGTTCGGCCAGATGCATCAGGACCAGATGGGTAAAGTCCAGACCGAAATGAGCCGAATGGTCGAGCTCAACAGCGAGTTGCAGAAGTTGCAGGGCGAAATGTTCCTGCCGGCACTGCCGGCCCATGTCAACAAACTACCCGACCCGGATGATGTGCCGAAAATGACAGAGGAGAGTGCTGAGACTCATAATCAACTGTGGCAGCGGATGGAGAAGCTCAACGATGAACGCCAGAGCCTCTGGAAACGCCTGCTGGGCAAAGTGACCAGCCGGTAATTGCAGTTCATGAGATCATCCACAATACTACGATGATCGCAGTCACAACTGCAACACCGCCAGCAGCGATGATCATCTTCGCCCGCTTCATCGCGACCGCTTTCTGCGGCACATACATAGTCCACTTGCCGAGCGTATCGACATTCAATTCCACACGTGGCTTGGGAGATCGAGTGTCGGGATTCTGCAGCCACCAAGCCCGACTCCAGCCGTACTTCATACACAGCACAACAGGCCGACAAAGTGATTTCGTGGGTGATGAATCAAGTGCATTCACGCAATACTCGAAGAACCACGCCGCCCGCTCCAGAAACCGCTCTCGCTCCGCCCCTGTCGCGTGCCTTGCAGCAAATTGAAAGACTTCCACCTTGCGCAAGTCCTGCGCATCCCACGTCTCGGTCGGATACTGCAACTTCTCCGGCTGCGACAGGATTGGCCGTTCATGCTCCGCCATGTAGCGGGCATAGTGCAGGAGACACAACCGGGCATAGGCATAGTGTTCGTCGAGTTGATCGAGTTCGACCTTGTAGTCGAGATAGTTGCCCAGGGCCTGCAGGAACATTACGTAGAACCAGCGCAGTTCGGCGTTGAGAAGATCGAGCCGGTGCAGGTTCTGTCTGGGATGCACGACCCGGCGGATGATCTGCTCTGCTTTATTGAGATATTTGGCATCGCCCGTGAGCCGATGCCCGACCAGCACGGCATTGAGCGAATTGGCACTGGCGCGGCCGGGCCCGAGATAGCCGTCGGAGCTTTGAATGGCGAGTCCGGTGTCGCGCGTGCTGAGCCAGCGGAATACTGTTTTGCGACCGTCGTCCATATCGAGGACAAAGTCTGCGAGGCCGATGGCGTTTTCGCGGTAGTCGGGGTTGCCGGTGAGATAATAGGCCAACATCAGGCCATAATTGTAATTGTGCGCCGCCGAGGGGCCGCCACCGATGGCGTAGTTCTTCTGCAGAGCGGCACCGGTCGCACCAAGTTTCTCCAGATCCTGACCGCTGTCGAAATGCTTGCCCGTCCGCAGCGATTTCGGATAGCTGCGGTGCGTGCCGGTGTCGGCTGGGGCATAGTGATAAGTATGCCAGAATAGTCCGCCATTGTAGGCGGCTTTGTCCTGAGTTGTGTGATAGATATCGATATCGCAAGTGTGATTGGCGCAGGGCAACGCTTCAGCGAGCCAGCGGACATCGCCACTGCGTAAATAGTGAAAGAGAAACCCCGCGACGCAGTCGTATTGATTGTTATAGTGCGAGACCATCGGCTCCGGGCCGGGATGGTAGACCGCTTCATGATCGCCGTAGAGATCGCCGTAGTGCCGCCAGCCGTACTCGTCGATTTTCTCCCGCTTGTGGGCAAAAGTATCAGGCCCGTCAATGACCTGATCGACAAGAGCGAGGTACTTGGCGTGCGGATCGGTTGCCTTGGGCGTGAGATACGGAATCGCTCCGGAAGCTGCGTACCACTCCGGCGGAGCCGTGGCCACAATCGGGCTACGGGCCCAGACCAGCGGATCGTCCGTGATTGTGTCTTTCGTATATGAGATCGTGAATTGGTGCGTCTTCTGTTCCCCGCCTTGAAGCTCAACCTTGCTCAGGAACAAGTATAGATCAGTTCCAAAGAGAAATACTGGGAAATTTTGCCAGAAATCGGGCATTGTGATGGCGATACGCTCGACAGCGTTTTCCTCACACACGATTGGTGTCCAACGATCATCAAGTGGACCATAATCTTCAATATAATTGCGGACGCATAAGATTTGGCGATGCCGGTTCATGTGGTTGGCGGAATTCCAATGCTCGCCTGCAGATGAACGAGCTAAAAACATCAATCCATCGCCGAATGGCTCATTCCGTTTCGACGACGATTTCGCAATTGCATCCACAGGTGAGTCGAGTGTAATTCGGAGCTCGTTGATAATTTTTGAGCCGCTGTTGCCCAAATCCCAATTGCCGCCCGGATGACCAGCCGCATTCGGATTCCTCACACGCAAATAGACTCGCATCGCTCCTGCTGTCGGATAGATCTCGGCACGTCCGTCTATCAGCAAACCTCGCATGTTCAATGAGTCGAATACACAGACAGATCGGATTGCTTGAATATCAGCACACTTTGCAAAAAGATCGAAACTGACGCTTGGAGTCAAGCCAATCCTTCCCATTCCGTCATCGAAGCAGACATTCGGGTCTTGTTCGAGAGTGGAGACTGGCGGCGGATGTTCGTCATCGACTTGCAGTTGCACATGCAGCGTTGGTGGTGAACGATGCTGTCGTGCCGGAGGATGCTGAGGCATGCACTCCTCCACAACACCAATCCGATAGCCACTCTCAGCCGTGAGACTATCCCACGTCGCCAGAAAATCGAACAGGCACCACTTGATACTGCCATCCGGCCAGCGAGCGAGGACTTGCGTCTGCAAATACTGCGGCGCGTTGTCTGGATCGAACAGAGCCAGATAAGCTTCATCATGCACGGCTCCCCGCGGCCAGGGGAGGCCGACCGTCACTGGTTCGCCGTGACGCGGCACTGCTTCAAGAGCCATGAACTGCAGAGAGACACTGAGCATTCGCGCTTCCATGGGGTCCAGTACACGTTAGCGACGCTTCGCAGAAGCGTCCGCAGAACTGACAGAGTCGTCAGAACCGTACCAAACGACTCCCGGCTGAGGAGAACGTAGCAACCGCACCGGTTCTCATCCCGGATTTGGGGTAAAAGTCGGGCGATTGGTGTTTCCTTAGCAAAAATCCAGACTTACATTCATCCTGTCGGGAATCTGGGAAGATTGGGAAGGATTGTGATGAATCTGCGTCCCCTCGCACTGGCACTCCTCGTAGTCCTTGGATGCAAGGGCAATCAGCCGACGCCCGTTGCCATGCCGCCGTCGATCTGCGAGGTGGCCCGGCCCATCGAGCGGGAGGTCACCGACTATCAAGTCTTCACTGCCCGCACCCAAGCCATTGAAAATGTTGATATCAAAGCCCGCGTGACCGGCTATGTGCTCAAGATCCCCTTCGCCGACGGCTCGCTGATTAAGTCCGGCGACATCCTCTTCCAGCTCGACGACCGCCCTTACAAGGCCATTCTCGACAAGGCGAAGGCGGATGTGGAGTTTGCGAAGGCCAGCCAGGTGAAGGCGAAGGCGTTCTACGACATCGGCCTCGCGGTGCAGAAGGAAAACAAGGCGGCGATTAGCCAGCAGGAACTCGACCGCCGTCGCGGCGCCTTGGAGGAATCGGTCGCACAAGTGAAGCAGGCCCAGGCCACGCAAGATTCGGCACAGATCAACTTCGACTGGTGCACGGTCCGCAGCCCGATCGACGGCCGCGTCAATCAGCACATGGTCGATGTCGGTGCTCTCGTCAGCGAGAACATCACGCAACTCACCAATGTGGTGAGCATCAAGCCGATCTGGGCGTACTTCGATGTGGATCAGAACAGTGCTCTCCGCTATGAGCAGCTTGTGAAGGAAGGGAAAGTGAAGTCGGCCCGCGTTACGACGATTCCTTTGCAGATGGCGCTGGCCGCGGATCAGGCGTTCACGATCGCCGGGCATGTCGATTTCGTGGCCAACCAACTCGATCCCAACACGGGTTCGATCCGCCTGCGTGGCGTCTTCGAGAACACGGATGGCGGCATCTCCAGCGGCCTTTTCGCCCGTGTGCGGCTGCCGAGAAGTGCCCCGCACTCGGCTCTCCTGGTCAGCGATCGCGCACTCGGCACCGATCAGGGCCAGACCTTCCTGCTCGTGCTCAACGACAAGAATGAAGTGGAGTATCGTGCGGTGGAGATCGGCCAGTTGCACGATGGGCTCCGCGAAGTGATGCGGACTCGCAAGATCCTCGAGCCGGGGTCTAACAACACGCAAACGTTCAAAGAGGTCGAAGTCCTCAAGGCGACAGACCGCGTGATCGTCAGCGGCCTGCAGCGCGTGCGGCCCGGCGACAAGGCGGAGCCCAAGCTCGTGGATATGCAGACGCGGTTAGTCAAGTAAAGGCAATCTGGTCCCTCTATGTCACGATTTTTCATCGATCGACCGATCTTTGCGTGGGTGCTCTCCATTGTGATTGTGCTGGCGGGGTCGGTGTGCGTGTTCACGCTGCCGATCGCGCAGTACCCGCCGATCGTTCCGCCGACGATTCAGGTGACGGCCACGTTCCCCGGCTGCAATGCGGCGAATCTCGCCGACGCCGTCGCTCAGCCGATTGAAGCCCAGGTGAACGGCACTGAAGACATGATCTACATGTCGTCCACCTGCACCAACAACGGCCTCTACACTCTCACGGTCAGCTTCGAGGTCGGCACCGACATCCACACCGCGCTCATGCTGGTGCAGACGCGCGTGCAGCTTGCCCTGCCACAGCTTCCCGACGCTGTGCAGCAGCAGGGTGTGAATGTCAAAATTCAGAGCCCGAACATTTTGCTTGCGGTCAATCTCATCAGCACCGATGACCGCTACGACTCGCTCTACATGAGCAACTACGCCCAGATCAACATCTACGATGAACTCTCTCGGTTGCCCGGCGTCGGGCTTGTGAACTTCCTCGGTCAGCGTCAGTACAGCATCCGCGCCTGGCTCGATCCGCAGAAGCTCGCGGCACTCGACATGACCAGCGGGGAAGTCGTCGACGCGATCAAGGGGCAGAACGTGATCGTCAGCCCCGGCAACATCGGGCAGCAACCGGTGCCGCAGGGGCAGAACTTTCAACTCGTGCTCAGCACACTGGGCCGGCTCAGCACTACTGAACAGTTCGGCGACATCGTCGTCAAAGCCGGTCAGGATGGACGTATTGTCCATCTGCGCGATGTCAGCCGCATCGGCCTCGGCGCCCAGAACTCCGACCTGAACTGCGTGCTGGGCGTGTCCAACGGCGACAAACCAATCCGCTATGCCTCCGTCGCGCTTGCCGTCTATCAGTTGCCAAGTGCGAACGCCCTCGACACCGCCGACGGTGTGAAAGCAACGATGGAGAAGCTCAAGCAGAAGTTTCCGCAGGGGCTCGATTACCAGATCGCCTACGACACAACGCCGTTCATTGAGCACTCCGTGGAAGATGTGTTCAACACGATCATCATCGCCGCACTGCTGGTGATCGTGGTGGTGCTGGTCTTCATCCAGGACTGGCACGCGATGCTGCTGCCGATCATGGACATCTGCGTTGCACTCATCGGCACATTTGTCGTGATGAAACTGATGGGCTTCTCGCTGAACAATCTCTCGCTCTTCGGGCTGGTACTCGCGGTCGGCATCGTTGTCGACGACTCCATCGTGGTCGTCGAAAACATCGAGCGATGGATGGGCATGGGCATCCCGGCCCGCGAGGCGACCATCAAAGCGATGGATGAGATCACCGGCCCGGTCATCGGGATCACGCTCGTGCTGCTCTCTGTGTTCGTGCCGACGGCGTTTATTCCCGGACTGACGGGTGAGTTCTTCCGGCAGTTTGCCCTGACAATCGCAGCGAGTGCGTGCATTTCCGCGATGAACGCGCTCACGCTCGCCCCGGCACGGGCCTCGGCATGGATCAAGCCGCACGGCCACGGCCCTGACGCCAAACCCCGCGAACCACTGCCTCGGGTCGCGTACATCGTGCTCTTCGGCGTGCTGTCGTACCTGCTGCTGTCGCACTTTTTCGAAGCCCAGTACGCCGCGATGATCAAGACCGGGCACAGCGATAAACTCGATCTCTGGCTCGTGCGGCTGGTCCTCGCTCTGCCCGGGGCGATCGCAGGCTACTTCCTCGGGCCGCTCGTCAACCGCGGGCTGAACGTCTTCTTCGGGCTCTTCAACAAAGCCTTCGACATCATGACGCACGGCTACACTGCCGTCGTCGGCTTCTTCTGCCGTATCAGCGTCGTGATGCTGATCCTCTACGGCGGGCTCGTCGCACTCACCGGTTGGGGGTTCACCACCGCACCCACCGGCTTCATCCCCGAGCAGGATCAGGGCTATGTGCTCGTCAACATTCAGCTTCCTGACTCCGCGTCAGTGCAGCGCACCACTGAGGTGATGGAGAAGCTCGAAGACATCGCCCTGCGGACGCCGGGGGTTTCCCGGACGATGGGCGTCGCGGGCTTCTCGGCGTTCTTCGGCTGTCAGTCCAGCAACTGGGGCACGGTGTTTGTGATCCTCGAACCGTTCGACAAGCGGACGACCCCCGAGACCCAAGCCGCGGCGATCATCAAGAAACTGAACACGGTCTATTACATGGAAGTGATGGAGGCCAAGGTCGCGGTGTTCGGTGCGCCGCCGGTGCCCGGGCTCGGGCAGTCTGGCGGTTTCCAACTGCAGATTGTCGACCGCACCGGCATGGGCCTGCAGGCTTTGCAGGAAGCCACCGAGACCGTGGTGAAGAAGGCCAACGCCCAGCCAGGTTTGGCGCGGGTCTTCACCACCTTCACCGCCAACACGCCGCAGCTTTACCTGAACATCGACCGCGAAAACGCCATCTCGATGGGCATTACGCTGAACAGCGTCTTCGAGACTCTCAACGCCAACATGGGCTCGATGTACGTCAATCAGTTCAATCGCTTCGGACGCATCTGGCAGGTGAACGTGCAGGCCGAGGGGGACTTCCGCACCAATGCCGAAAATCTCAGGCTGCTGCAGGTCCGCAATCGCACGGGCGGCATGGTCCCGCTGGGTGCGATCATGACCGTGCAAAACTCATCCGGCCCCGTCTTCGACATGCGCTACAACAACCTGAACACTGCCGCCATCAACGGCGGCACCGCTCCCGGCTTTAGTTCCGGGCAGGCCATCACGCTCATGGAAAAGCTCTGCGACGACACGCTCCCCGCCGGCATGGGCTACGAATGGACCAACATCAGCTATCAGGAAGTCACCGCCGGCAATACGGCCATCCTCATCTTCGCATTCGCCGTGGTGCTGGTTTTCCTAGTGCTCTCCGCACTCTACGAAAGCTGGGGGCTGCCGCTGTCGATCATACTCGTCGTGCCGATGTGTCTGCTGAGTTCGATTGCGGGGCTGGTCTGGATCGCGCACATGCCTGTGGACATTTTCTCACAAATCGGCTTCGTGGTGCTGGTGGCGATGGCGGCGAAGAACGCGATTCTGATTGTGGAATACGCGGTGCAGGAGCGGAAGGAGGGCAAGAGCCGCCGCGATGCGATTCTCGAAGCGACCAAACTGCGGCTTCGCCCGATTCTCATGACCTCGCTGGCGTTCATCTTAGGCGTCTACCCGCTGATGGTAGCCACCGGCGCAGGCTGGGAGATGCGCCGCTCGCTTGGCACCGCCGTGCTCAGTGGTTTGATCGGCGTCACCCTGTTCGGCATCTTCCTCACGCCGGTCTTCTACAACGTCGTCGCCTGGTTCAGCGACCGCAAACCAAAACCGTGATCATTTCAGCTTCAGTCCCAACGCGCACAGTCGCGTGACCGTGTCCTGCATCAGGGCGTCCTCCTCCGCTTCGCTCGCGGCCTGATAGGTCACGCTGAAGCGCAGATACGCACCCGCGTCGTCCCACGGCACACAGCAGACACTCTGCTCGTGAATCAGGTACTGGCTCACCGCCTCGGCGTTCTCAAACAAGCGATCGCCCGCGGACTTCGGTGCGGGCACGTACAGGAAATACGTCCCGCCCGGCATCGCGGCTTCAAAGCCCACCTGCCGAAGTGCGGCCACCAGCTTCCGCAGGCGGCGCTCGTACTTCGTCCGCACCTGCACCGGGATCGAAGCGTCCCGCAGTGCAGCAGCGGCCGCGTGCTGAATCGCCATGAACTGACCCGAGTCGCTGTTGTCCTTGACATCCGCATATGCCTGCACGATCTTCGAATGCCCAGCCACGAAGCCCAGCCGCCAGCCGATCATGTTGAAGCCCTTGCTCATCGAATGCACTTCGACGCCCACGTCCTTCGCCCCCTCCACCTGCAGGAAGCTCAACGGTTCGCCGTAGCTGAGCAGTATGTGGGCCGCGTCCTGCACGACGACGATCTCATGCCGTCGGGCGAAGTCGATCACACGCTTGTAAAAGTCCCGCGTCGCCACGGCTCCGGTCGGACTATTGGGATAGTTGATCACCAGCAGTTTGGCACGCCGACGCACATCCTCGGGGACGCCATCGAGATCGGGAAAGAAGCCATTCTCCCGGAGCAGCGGCAGTCGATGCACCTCGCCGCCGAGATACTTCGTCCAGGTCCCGGCGACGGGGTAGCCCGGCACGGTCATCAGCGTGACGTCGCCGGGGTTGATGAAGCAGGCAGGTAGCATCGCATACGCGGGCTTGGAACCGATGCAGTGGCAGATCTCCGACACGGGATCGAGCGTCACACCAAACTGTCGCTGAAGGAACTCCGCGGCGGCGTCTTTGTAGTTGGCGATGCCGTTGTCCGCGTAGCCGCGGTTCTCGACCTTGCCGGCCTCGACTGCGAGGGTGTCGCGGATGCCGGCGGGAGCCATGTCGTCGTTTTCGCCGATGCCGAAGTCGAGCAGTTTCACCTCGGGCCGGTCAGCGAGAGCCTTGCGCTTGGCGCGTTTGATCTTCTCGAACTTGTAAATGTCGCTGCCTTTGCCGTAACCCGCGCCGCCGATGCGCTCGGCGAAGAGATGCTGAAACCAGGGGTCGCTCATGGCCTGCCTTTGCTGTGGATGTATTTGTTTTACACCTGCAGAAAGCGCAGTCAATCAAACGCACCCGCGGGCAGTGACTGGCCATCATTGCGGCGGATCGCGGCATGGAGTACAGCCGCGTCAATGTTCTTGCTGATCGAGCGCACGGAGCCATCGGCAAAGCTCACGATGAATGTGCTGCTTCGCTGCTTGCCCAGCGGCGGCAGTGGGCTATTGGCGTTATAGACCATATCGGTCGGGCTTGCCCACGGCACACCCACTCCGGCTTCCGCAAAGAAGATCGTGCTGCTACTGCCGTCAGGAAACACGTTCTCATCGCCGGGTTTTATTATTGGTGTAGTCGGATCGCAAAGTGTATCGACGCCGACAAACCGTTGCCAAGGAGTCAGATTGGTCATCTCATATCGCGGTGTCAGGAGGCTCACAGGCTCATCAGTGAAGGTTTTATTACGAGGCGAGTTCCATGCTTGTTGGAAATCTAAAAATGGAAATGGATTATTGTTGGCGCAGTATGGAAGTATACCTACACGCCAGCTGTACGCAAGCTTTTTATCGGTGATCGATTTATCACCAAAGAATTGTTGCTGCGGATACGAATCGAAATCGTCACTGAAATCCAACCATCCTTCTGAAATCATTTTTGCATCCATTACTGCATTGTCATGTATGCTCTGTTCCTGGACGTACGGCACAACCAGCAACGCAAACAGGCTGAAAACAAAACACATTGCGCCCATGATTATGGTCACTAAGGAATACGCAGGCTTGGGAGCGTTTAATTTGCGTGCACGATTGCGCGTCAGCTTTGCAATCGCGATGGCCAGCACGGAGGAATAGAGGAAGATAAATCCACCTGCCCCTCTGCTGACCGAGTCGAAGGTCAACCCTCCCATTATCAGGCCGAGTAAGCCGAAGCCAAACGCCAGCCATGCGAGCTTTTGATTCGCTCGTAGCCGAGTCTCCAAGTCCGGCTCTTCGTCGTCCATTATTTCACCAGTTCCGGTAGGTATACGACTGGCACGCTGCCGTGGCTGAGCACCGCTTCGTGGAATTTGCCCAGATCGAACTTGTCGCCGCGCTCGCGCTGGATCTTTTGCCGCACGCGATAAAACGCCGTGCGGCCGACGAAGTAGGTGCTCAACTGGCCGCTCTGCTGCTTGGCCCGTTGGATCTTGCCGAGCGCCTCGCCTTCGGTCTGGAAGCCGCGGACCATGAGGAGTTCCTTCGCTTCGTCGTCGGTCATGCCGGTGCAGTGCATTTTATGGTCGAGAATCGCGTTCAGCACGGCCCGCAGGTAGAACTTGAGTTGCTGGGTGCGGAGTGCGAGATCGCCATTGCCGTAGCCCTGGTCGAGCATCATCTGCTCGGTGTAGACGGCCCAGCCTTCGATGAACGTGCCGTCGGCCAGCACCTTGCGCACGAGCGAGGGATTGCGATTGGCGTACTCAATCTGCACATAGTGGCCGGGGTAGGCTTCGTGAATCGTCAGGATCTGCAGCATCTTGTGGTTGTATTCCTTCAGCAGCGCGTCCCCGACCTCCTTCGACCACTGCGGCAGCGGCGGGCTGACGGCGTAGAAGCTTCGCGCGTTCGGATCGAGCGGCGGGGCATTGTTCATGTATGCCACCGAGTAGCCACGTTGAAATTCCGGCATCTCGATAATCTCGCAGCGGTCCGGTTCGGGCAGCGTGATGATCTGCCGGTCGCGGATGAACGTGCGGATGCCATCGACGGTTTTCTTCGTGTCGGCCAGCAGCGTTTCGGGTGTGCTGCGGTCCTCGCCGATCTTCGCGAGCACTTCCGCCACGACCCGCCGACGGCCCGCCGCATCATCCGCGGGGAGCGGAGCATTCGGGAACTGCTTGAACCAAAGCTGCTTGGCGATCACATAGAGTTCACGCTCGACTCGCGCGGCTTCGCTCTCGGCTTCCTGCAGCACCTCGTCCGCGCTGAGCCCGGCCTGGAGTTCGAGTTCCAACTTCTCTGCGAACTTCTTCCGGCCCAGTCGCCATTCGCCATTCGACTTTGACAGCAGGTCCTCCTTGAGGAACCGCTGGTATTCTTTGAGTGCCGCAACGGCGGCCTCGCACGGCTTGCGGAGTTCGCTCGTCGCGGCCAACTCGCCGGAGATGGCGTAGATGTCCTTCTCGTAAAACGCGATTGCGCCGCTCGTCTGAGCAATCGCAACCTCGGTGAGGATCTTCGCGGGGTTCCTGAGGTTCGCCTTCGCCGCCTCGATGATGTTCGGAACGAAGCCGATCCGCTTGGCCGCGTTGGCGACATTCCGCTCCCGCGGCAAAGTCGACTGCGTGAGGAGCGTGTAGACCGAGCCGGAGGCATATTCGATGTAGACCCGCGGATCGTTGACAAATCGATTGTCGTGCTCGTGCTGCCAGAGTCGCTGCTTGAGCGAGTGCAGCCAGATCTTGTGGTCGATCCTGGTGGCCGCATTCCACTGTTGCGAGTCCATGGCTTCTACACGAGCAATGGTGCTCTTCAGCCGCTCGACCTGCTTCTCGTGGAACTCATTCGACAGGTCATCCATCTGGTCGTCGTAATCGTGATTCCCCATCGCCGTGGCGTAGGTGGGATGCAGTTTGAATTCTTCGTTGAGGTACGTTTGGAATGTTTGTTCCAGGTCAGCAGGTGCAGACAGCATCAGGCAGAGTGTGGCGAGCATGGCGTTCACTTTCGAGAGAGTTGCAGTGCAAGCCCACCCGTGGATACGGGTGGGCTTTTTGTGATCAACTTTATGCCTGCAGGCGACCATTCACAACACGAAATACGCGATCCGTTTCATCGTTGCGGTCATCAAACAGCACCGCGGCGAGGAGCTCATCTGTCCTGCCCTGCTCGCCGAGTCGAATGATGTGGAAGCCGCCATCACTGGCTTTCAGCAGCAGGTGGCCGAGGCCCATGCCGACGGGGATGCCGCGGTCCCAGAGTTTGCGGAACTGATGGAAGAACTCGAACCGCGGGTCGGCTCCGACAAACGAAGGATTCATCAGGTCGATGGCATTCGAGACAAGTTCGTGCAGCGGATCAGTCATTTCAGCGAGTCCAGCATCTTCATGCGGATCGCACTGAGTGCCGGCACCAGACCGCCCAGTCGACCGATGACGAGTGTGAAGAGCAGGCCGCAGACGATGATTTCGCTGCTGACGTCGATGCTGATGACAATGGATTTTCCACCGGGGCCGCTGCTGCCGCTCAAGGTGCCATTGGCGCTGCGGCCGTCAATGAAGAAGCCGACGCAGCATCCGAGCACGCCTCCGAGGATGGCGATGAGCAGGCTCTCGAGCATGAAGCTGACGAGGATCTGCCAACGTTTGAAGCCGAGGAGTCGGAGCACGCCGATGTCGCGGATGCGTGAAGCAATCGCGGCGAACATGGTGTTCATCACGCCGAACACGGAGCCGATCGACATCACGAGTGCCACAAACGAAAACGCGATCAGGAATTGGCGATTGGTCTTGTTCAGTTCCGCGTAGTAGGCCTGTTCCGACACAGCTTTCAGCTTCTGTTGTGGGTAATCGGTGCTGAGCTTGTGAGCGAGAATGCGGGCTCCCTCGTCGGTGCCGGTGTCGTTGCGGACGACGAAGGTGGTGTAGGATCGCTTGCCGAAGGGTTCGTAGATCTTGCTCTGGCGCGCGGTCCAGATTTCCGAGCCGAAAGTGCTGGCCTGCTGCTTCATGACGCCGACGACGATCCAGTTTTCGTTGCCGAGGTCGAAGACGTCGCCGGGAGCGAGGATGGCTTTGCCGGCTTCGGCACCGAGCGTGCCGGCGATGCCGTGGCCGAGGACGCACTCGATGGCGGCCGTGCCATTGGGAAGGGTGTAGGGGTTGCGGGTGAACCAGCGGCCCTCCCCATCGAGACTGACGCCGTGGACCTTGCCGCCGATCTCGCCGTCTTCCATGGTGCGAAGCTGTACGAAGCGACGGCGACCAGTCTCATTCCCCTCGCGATCCCGCTGCGGTTGATTGAGGATATAGAACGTCTCGCGACTGGCCCAGTAGACGTCGCGGTCGCCGATCTTCTCCTTTTTGATGCCGATCGGCTTGGGCAATGGGCGATTGTACTGGTCGACGGTGGCGACGACTTTTTCCACGTTGTCGAGTTCGCCGTATCCGAGGTTACTGAAGATTTCGTCGGTGGCACCTTCGGAGAGAATGAGCACATTGCCGGGCACGCCGGTGTTCTCAGTGAGGTTGTTCATGCCGTTTACAAACGCCAGCATGCCCACCATCAGCCCGACCACAACCACAAACGCCAGCGCGGTGAGTGCGGTCACCCGCCAGCGGACCACCAGGTTGCGGTAGTTGTACTGCAACGGCACCTTGCCCACGGCGAAGAGCAGCAGCAGATCGATGAGGTAGACGAAGAGGATCACATGCGGCCAGTGCTCGATCATCGCCGGCGGCAGCAAGGCCCAGATCGGCGATTTGAGAAACTGCTGCCAATCCGGCGTCATCTCAGCAAGCTTGTCGGGCGGCACAAAGACATCGAGGCTCAAGCCGAGCATGGCTTTGGCGACGTAGCCGAATTGCCCTTTGGCGGAGAGGTCGAGCTGCGTGGTGAGTTCGACGCTCGCCGCGAGGATGGCGATGAAGACCGCGAGCGATGTGAAGACTGCGAAGATGCGACGGCCCGTGCGACGCAGCCACGATCGCGTCGGCACCACGGTGTCGTGGATCACGCTCTCCTCCGGCTCGATCGTTGGGAATGCCAGCAGCAGCACAGAGAGCGGCAGCAGCGAAAGCCCGAGCACGAACGCGGAGACGATAATCGAACCCAGCTTGACCAGAGCCCGCCAGGCGAGATGGAGCAACGATGTCATGCTTAACTCACCTTTGCGAAGACGTTGGACGCCTTGACGCGGCAGGCGGAGATTGCGGGGAGCAGGCTGCCGACGAGGCTGGTGACCATGCCGAGCAGAGGGCCGAGCCAGAGCACGCTGTCGCGGATCATGAACTTCGGGAAGAACGCAATGGGGAACTTGATGCCACCGCCGACGATGTTCACCATGTAGTACGCCAGCCCGGTACTGATCATCCCGGAGAGGGCTCCGACCATTAGTGCTTCGGAGAGCACAAGCAGGAGCAGTTGCCAGGGCTGGAAGCCCAGCACCTTCAGCACGGCCAACTCCGTGCGGCGTTCGCGGACGCTGATGCTGATGGCATTTGCAACGACGAGGCTCATCGTGATCGCCACCGCGGGGAGGAAGAGATAGCGGGCCCCCCAGAGGATGTCGCGGTAGGCTTCGAGGAAGGATCCGACCGCACTCGACGCGGTCTCCATCTTGATGGCGGGAGCCGAGAACTTGGCGGGGTCGTTGACGAGAGCGGCAGCAGCTTCAAACGCTTCCTTGTTCGGCAGCTTGATCCAAACGAGGTTCAGCGTGCGGCC
Source organism: Limnoglobus sp. (assembly GCA_041736785.1). Classification (GTDB taxonomy): domain Bacteria; phylum Planctomycetota; class Planctomycetia; order Gemmatales; family Gemmataceae; genus JBGSSZ01. The sequence continues at coordinate 2,583 of JBGSSZ010000656.1, read as the reverse complement.
GTTGCCCTCCTCGAGCGGATGCTTCTTCCCGGTGCGGCGCTCGTAGTCCTGCAGACTTTGGTAATAGTAGGCACGGTTCATCACCGCCGACGACGACATGCGGTCGCCCGGCAACTCCCCGATGATCTCCACCTCAAACTCAATATCAACAATGCCGAGCGTGTAGACCTTGATGCGGTCACCGACGCGTTTGTTCATCGCCTTGAGCTTATCCGGCCCAACCATCACGCAGCGAGGGTTGTCTTCCATGGTCTTGATGTGCGTGCGGAGCGATTCCACGTCGGCTTCGGTCAATTCGCCCGGCTCATACTGCATCGTCAGCAATTTCTTCGGCTCCAGGGCGAAGAAGAAAATGATATTCTCCATCGAGCGGACCTTCGGGTCGGTGCTGCCACCGATAAAGGACCATGTCATCACATTGTCTTCGACGTTGGCGGGCCGCAGATGCTCCGGCAGCGACTTGATCGCTTCCACGATGTCGCCCTCGTATTTCGACGGCATCTGGCTCGGAGCCTGATAGCGTTCCGTGACGATCGCCTTGAAATCCGTCTCCCGCTCCGTGGTCACCAGGTCAATAAACGTCAGCACACTCCAGATCACACAGATGACGAAGGTCAGCACAAACGTGGCGAGGTAGGTCAGCGAGGTCCGCAGCAGATTCCGCCGCAGGCCGCGGAAGGAGATGAGCAGGAACTTGAAACCACGGCCAAAGTTCTGCGTGAGGAAGAGTGTGAACTCCCCGGCCAGCAGCGTGAAGTAGAACGGCACCAGCGAAATCACACCGAGCACGAGGCCGAGCAGAATCAATACGGAGAGCACGAAAGCGAGCCAGCCGCCCAATTCGGCGAGGCCTGTGTCGAAGCCAAACGGGGAGCCGGCATAGGAGATGTTCATGCGAACGCCTCCCGCGGCATGCGGACTTCGTCGAGCACGAGTCGACCTTTCTCCAGATGCAGCGTCCGCTGAGCCGAGTCAGCCGCTTTCGGATCGTGCGTCACCATGATGATCGTCTTGCCAAGCTGTGATCGCAGAAGCTCCAGCAGGTCGAGCACGTCGTGGGCACTGCGTGCGTCGAGGTCACCGGTGGGCTCGTCGGCGACGATGATGGTCGGATCGGTGACGATCGCGCGGGCGATGCCGACACGCTGCTGCTGCCCGCCGGAGAGTTGCCCGGGCCGGTGGCTCATGCGGTCGCTGAGGCCCACGAGGGCGAGAGCATTTTCCACCTGCGTGCGCCGCTGCGAGCGGGTCAGCGGCAGCAGCAGCAGTGGCAATTCCACATTCTCATACGCCGTGAGCACGGGGAGCAGATTGTAAAACTGGAAGACGAAACCGACGTGGCGCGTCCGCCAGCGGGCAAGTTGACTCTCGCTCATCGCGGAGATTTCGAGCCCGGCCACATGGATCGAGCCATCAGTCGGCTGGTCCAGCCCCGCGATCAGATTCAAGAGTGTGGTTTTGCCGGAGCCCGACGGCCCCATCAGCGCGAGAAACTCCGCGTGGCCCACGTCGAGGTCGAGCCGCTGCAGCACTTCGATGCTCTCGGTGCCTCGGGTGAACGATTTTGTGAGGTCGCGAACTTCAACAATCGCAGGCATTGCATCTCCATCGGGGAGCCGGAATCAACCGGCCATGAATGTCACCACCGCACCCATCTCGGGCTTGAGAAACGTGCCGGGTTCCTCGCCCGGCGGCAGCTTCACTTTCACTCGCACATTGATGATCCCGCGGCTGCGATTGGCGATCGGCATGATGCGGTCGAGCGTGCCTTCATACGTCTTACCCGGCCAGGCGTCGGCCCGGATCCGTACTTTCTTCACGTTTTGCAGCTTCTGAATATCACGCTCCGCCACTTCGAGATCGACTTCGAGATCGGCAAGGTCGGCTAGATCGCAGACGCTGCCGGAGGTCGCGGCAAACGCCAGCGGGTTCACCAGATTGTAAAGCTCGGCTTTCTTGGTGAGTACCGTGCCGGTGATCGGTGCGCGAATGATGCAGTTTTCGAGGCGCCACGTCGACTGAGCAAGACGGGCCTGAGCCGCTTTCACGTCGGCTTCCGCACTTTTCACCTCCGCCTCGGCGGCCTCCTTCGTCTCCTTGCGCGGGCCTTCCTTCAGGATGGTGAGTGTCGCCTGCAGACGCAGCACGCGAGCGGAAGCACCAAGCAAGTCAAATTTGGCCTGGTTCAGTTCCTGCTCCGCCGCGGTGCCGAAACCGAGTCGGTCAAGCCGTGTGACTTCATCTTGGGCCCGGGCTTTCAATGACTTGGCTTCTTCCAATTCCTGCATGACCTGGCTCACTTCGATCGGTCGCACTGACTCGGGCATCAGTGCCGCGAGCCTCGCCTTGGTGACATCGAGCCGCATCTGCGCCGAGACCACTGCGGCTTGGGCCTCGGCATTCAGAGCTTGGTAATTGGTGTCCTCGATGCGGGCCAGGATGTCGCCTTTGGTGTACTTCTTCCCTTCGACAATATTCAATTCGATCACGCGACCGGCGACGTCAATTGGGCTGACCGCGATCTGCTGGGCGGGCGTGAAGTAGCCTTTCACCTCCAGCACGATGCTGCCGGGTGCGGCTGCC
>JBGSSZ010000650.1:0-2999 GCA_041736785.1 Limnoglobus sp. | reverse complement strand
CTGCACTTTGTCGGCCCGGACGCGACGGACGGCATGCTCGACGCGATCTTCGACGAGATCGACCGGATGTTCGGGCCGGGGTGAGGGCGGCGGCCGGCATGCCGGGAGCGACCGATGGCGGGGACGGCTGCATTGGCCCATGCCGTCATTCGTGGAAGGTTCGCGAAGGGCATCGAGCCCAGAGCGACACGGCCACGACGTCGCGCCGGTGTCCGCTATCACGATCTCAAGGATAGCGGACCTTGTGCGCAGATTTAAAGTCGAGTCTGCATGTTGGCTCGTGAACGGATTAGACGGGCAGCCTGTGTTACTCCAGCAATGGCAGGTCGCAACGGGTGCGTCGAAGCCGTTCCCAGCCTGACTCGGACAGGATCGCTATGGCGCCAAGTAAGCCGCTCGATCTGTCTTGAAGTTCGACGATCGCCGATTCTTCCATGGCGACGCATCCTACAGTCGGCTTCCCCGGGCCGCGCCAGATGTGCAGAAAGATGCATGATCCGCCACTGCGCCGGCCGTTCGCCTTATGGTCCACGACGATGCCGTGACGATAGAGCATCGTGAGCCACATCTTCTCGTGACTTACATTGTCGGGGAGTGATTCCGCCGGCACGATCTCGTTGTAGAGTTCGCTCGCCGGATCATCGACACAGGCGAGATGCCCGGCAGCAATGTCAAGGTAACCTGACAGAGAGGAGCTCTCAAAGCCGAACGGGTTGCCAATTGAAAAGATTCCCGCAGGAGTCCGACCGTCGCCCTCCCGCTTTTCCGGTTCACCGGGCTGGCTGAAATGCAGTTGGTCCCAGGCCCAGCCAAGGCCGGCGTGTCCCATCACGGCGTCAGTGCCGAAGTCCGTTGCTTGCCAGGGAGCGCTAGTATCGTCTCGGAGATAGAGGCGCACACGCGCCGCCTGGTCGTTCATGTCGGACGACGTCACTGCAAGGAGGAGAACCGATGCGTCCAGCACCGCGGGGCAAGACGGCCGTGGCTGCGGCCATAGGGCCGGTGCCGGATCAGCATCGGCGTGCCGACTAGACTGAACACCCAGGAAAAGCATTCCCAGTACCAGGGGCACGGTGCGAATCACAGTCAGCACCGGATCCAGCGATCGGTAGCCCAGGAAAGCCAGCCAATCTCACCCGTCGCGCTCACTTCGACGAGATACCAGCTGTCCACCCGCTCGCCGAGCATCACGAACTCAACGCCGGATCTCAGCCTTGAGAGCTGCCGGCCGCTTCTCGTCGAAGGTTCGCTCCGCAGAGCCAGCCAGTCGTCCGGGGGACGCACATCGTAGACGCGGCAAATGGGGAGACTAGGTTGCCTCGGCTCCGGTGCGGGTGGCGGCGCGAGGCGCGTGACGGGAATGTCGTCGACACGCCGGGAGGCATCGCCCTCGACCACGTTGTCGCCCTCCCGAAACGTGAACTCGGCAAGCACCGATGACTGGTACCACGGAACCTGTGTGCCGCCCGACGCCGCACTCACGTCACGCGCGACGTTGCGGAACACCGTCTCTAAGGCGAGTCCGGGGGCCGAGAGATGACGGGACAGGCTGGTCGCGTACGAGCGGTCATCAGCGGCCACTTCTCCCGGTGAAGTAGAATAGGCGATGAGCGATCCGACGGGCCCAGACACGCCCGCGAGTCCCTCGGCCTGCGAGCGGAACAACCCGCGGAAAGGATTGTTGCGACAGGCGTCGAGGACGGCCACGTTAAGCTGGTTGTCCGCGTAGTTGAATATCGTCAGCACCCGTCCAAAGTCGAATGCCTCACTTTCCACCTCGTGCTCTCGTTCAATGTTGGCAGAGATCGGGACGAGATAATTCCGGTCTCTGACCTGGATTGCATGACCAGCATAATAAAAGAACCCGATAGCATCCTCCGTATTCAGTTGGTCACTGAAGACACGGACGACTTCCTTCATCCCTTCTAGATCGAGGTCCCTGTAGAAGGAAACCGAGAAGCCCAGCGATTGCAGCGTACTTGCAACAAGGCTGGCGTCGGGAACCGTGTTCGGGAGCGGAGCCTGCGTATAGGCACTGTTGGCGATGACGAGCGCGGTTCGTTGAGCATGTGCCACAGACGTCGGGACGATGAAGAAAATACAGAGAAGCACGCCTGAAACGCGACGCAGGACGGCGGCTCGCATCCGACATCAACCTCCCGGCACCAGGGCTTTGACCAAGGCCTCTGGATCGGCGATGTCATCACGCTCGTAGAGCGTTGTCCCGTCGGGGCTCAGCACGAGAATGGTCCCGCCGGGAAGCTGGGCGTCGCGCTCGATTGTGATCTCTTCAGACCGCGTATCAATCACGGTGCCACCGTCGATCTCTTCGCGGAGTCTGAGAATGCTGTTCGCGAGGTACACTACAGCAACCGATCCAACTAGGATCAGCAGGGCACCCCGGCCCTCTTCCGCGACTATCTCGACAGGCTGACCGAGGTCTTCGGCTGCCGTTGGTGCAAGAGCTTCCGGAAGCGTCCAGCGGAACGAGATGGTTTTGTCGCCGGGCGCCTGCGCATGCAGTTCATGCATCATGACGAGCCCGAGGGCTGCCGATACCATCCCTTTCAAAGCGAACCTGCGACCCACGATTAGCATCATGCAACAAGCCCCTAACCGCGGCCCTCACCACCGATGGCCGTACCGGCACATTACAACGGATGCTTATGGAACTCTACTCTGACGCGTTGTCTGCCCTCGCGGGTAAGTCCCCTTCCACGGCGTCCGGCGGAAGGTGCAGATCCATTCTGTTAGAAAGAACCCGGACATTCGACCACCATGCTTTGTCGACGGCTCCGTCCGCATTCGGTCAATCGAGCGGGCGATGCCCGATGGCCGCTCCTGGCGCAAACGAGACGTAGCCAGTGTCGTCCGACTTCGACCATGCGCGGCCCCAACAACGTTCTTCGTAGGACTCCGTTAACCTCGCATCCAGCAAAATCAATCACTTACCGAATTACCACGCGTGGACCACGCCCGCCGCGCCCGGCCCCGGCGCC
>JBGSSZ010000626.1:0-10924 GCA_041736785.1 Limnoglobus sp. | reverse complement strand
CCCCCCGCCCCGGTACGCAGCGCCCGGATCGTGCCCCCGGCGGTGGCCCGATGGGCGGTCCGATGATCGCCGACGACGACGGGAAGAAGAAAGGTGCTGGCGGCGTCATCGGACGCGACACGCGGCACAAGGCCCGTCAGGATCGCGGTGGCCGTGCCGGGCAGGATACTGACCGCGCTGCCGTCGTCATCGGTGCTGACGGTTCGGTCGATCTCATCGAAGTGAAGTCGGGCTCCCGTCGTGGGCCGCGCCAGGCGCTCATGGACAAGATGCGCCGTCGCCAGCAGCAGGTCATCAAGAAAATCGAAGGTCCCGTCGAGATCATGTCGCCGATCACCGTGCGATCGCTCTCCGAAGCCATCGGCATGAAGACCGGCGAAATCGCCAAGCGACTGCTCAAAGAGACCAGCCAACTTTACGGTAACAACTCTACCATCGACTTCGACACCGCTGAGTTCATCGCCGGTGACCGGGGCATCCACCTGGTGCTCAAGAAGCAGGAGACCGCCGAAAGCAAGCTCCTCGAGCAATACGAGAAACGCGCCGTCGAAGTCGATCCGGCGCTCCTCGTACCGCGGGCTCCCGTCGTCACCATCATGGGTCACGTCGACCACGGCAAAACCAGCCTGCTCGACAAGATTCGCATCGAGTTCGGCCTCACTTCGGATGTGGTCAGCACCGAAGCCGGCGGCATTACTCAGGTCATCCGCGCCTGGCAGGTCGAGAAGGACGATCGCCGCATCACCTTCCTCGACACCCCCGGCCACGAAGCGTTCACCATGATGCGGGCCCGTGGGGCGAAGGTCACGGACATCGTCGTGATCGTCGTTGCTGCCACCGATGGCGTCATGCCGCAGACCGAGGAAGCGATCAACCACGCTCTCGCTGCCGACGTCGATATCGTCGTCGCGATCAACAAGATCGACATGCCCAACGCCAACATCGAGAAGACCCGTCGACAGCTTTACAGCCTGAACCTGCTCCCCGACGACATGGGCGGTGATACGCCGTTTGTCGAGACGTCCGCCGTCACGGGCGAGGGAATCAGCGAACTGCTGAACACGCTCCTCATCGTGTCGGAAATGAACGAGGAACTGAAAGCCGATCCGAGCCACCCCGCCAGTGGTACCTGTCTGGAAGCATACCTGCAGGGTCAGGAAGGCGTCATGGCCACGCTGCTTGTGCAGCAGGGGACGCTCCGCAAAGGCGACGTTGTACTGTGCGGTTCGAGCTACGGTCGCGTCCGGGCGATGTACGACGATCATGGCCGTCTGATCACGGAAGCCGGCCCGAGCACACCGGTGAAGATCACGGGCCTCGACGAAGTGCCGGATGCCGATGATCCGTTCTATGCCGTGGAAGACGTGGCGACTGCTCGCGACATCGCCGAGACCCGCAAGGAATCGCGTCAGCGTTCGGCTCACACGAGCTTTGCACCCGTGAGCCTGGAAAGTCTCACAGCCGCGAAGAACAAGGAAAAGATCACCGAACTCAAGGTGATTCTGAAAGCCGAGGCCCGCGGCTCGGTGGAGGCGATCAAGAAGGAACTCGAGAAGCTGGTGCACGATGAGGTCCGCTGTCGGGTGCTGCACTCGGGCATCGGTGCGATCACCGAGAGCGATGTGATTCTCGCTCTCACATCGCCCGCGGACACGATCCTCGTGGGCTTCAACGTCACTGCCGACGACGCCGCCCTGAAATTGGCGGACGCTCGCAAGATCCCGCTGCGCGAATACGACATCATCTACAAGCTCACTGAGGATGTGAAAGCGGCACTCGAGGGCAAGCTCAAGCCGATCGAAGAAGTGGTTCACCTGGGCCGTGCCGTGGTCCGCACCGCGTTCAAGATCACCAAGGTCGGCACGATCGCCGGCTGCTACGTCACCAGCGGCGTCATCGAACGCAACGCCCGTATCCGCATCATCCGCCAGGGCGTGGTCATTTTCCCGAGCGGCGAGAAGGTCGTCGGTCTCGACAGCCTCAAACGCTTCAAGGACGACGTCAAGGAAGTCCGCGAAGGCTTCGAATGCGGCCTGAAGATCAGCGGCTTCGACGACGTGAAAGTCGACGATGTTATTGAAGCGTTCAAGATCGAGATCAAGCTGCGGACGCTATAATGCGTGGTGGAGAGGCCGGAGGACTCATGACCATCGGCACCCTACGAGTAACGCTCCGTGTACGCGAATCGCGCACACTCAAGGACAAGCGCCAAGTCCTGCGCTCCATCCAGGACCGGCTGCGGAACCAGTTTCACGTCGCGGTCTCCGAGGTCGGGCATCATGAGGATGTGAAGACGATCGAGTTCGGCATCGCCGCCATCGGACATGAGGTGAGCGCGATCCAAGGTGTGTTGCAGACGATCCAGGAAGCCCTGCGAGCTCACCCGATCGCTGAGTATTGCCAAGGCGATTTGACCGTCGGTCACGAAGTCGTCTGAAGTCATTTCCAGGCGTGGAACACAGCCCGCTGGTTGCGGATCTCGCTGAGCGAGGCGAAATCACGGGAGGCCGCGTCATAAGTCCGGTGATGAACCACGGCTTTCTTGAAGCCGAGCTGCTTGAGCATGCCGATGATGCAGGCTTCGTTCGGGCCGACCCAGTTTGTCGAGTCACCATTCAGCTCTGCCTCGGGATAAAAAGCCATTGCGGGTCGGTCGAGAATTGTGAGATCGACGTGCGTTTCGAGAATGAGCATGTCGCCGGTGACAGCCGCCACTTTTTCCAAGGTCAGCATGGGATGTCGCATGTGGTAGAGCACGCCGAGGAAGATCACGACGTCGAACACGCCAGTGTTTTCAGGTGTGACGTCGAGCACATCGAGCTCGCGGTCTTCGACTTTGGAGTTGAGCGCTTCCCGGGCGAGATCGAAGCCGGCTTTGGTCCCCCATCCCTCGCCATTCCAGCAGAAGTGATCCACCGCCATGATTTTCGCGGCACCGCGACGCTCGGCTTCAAAGGCAAAGAAGCCGTTCCAGGAGCAAAAGTCGAGGACAGACTTACCACTCAGGTTGGCCGGCATGCCAATCGTTGCGAGCTTTTGCGGGCTCGCATCGAGACCGGGCGTCACAACACCGTTCCCCAGATCGATTGTGTGGAACCACTTGATCTCAGCGACCCGCCGTTTGAGTTCGTCGATCTGCATGCCATCTCCCGGTAAACCTGTCCGCAGAGACTACCGAAACCGCTTATTCTGCCGCAATGTCAAAATACGGCGCAAGTTTCGCTCAAGATCCAGTTCTGTAACAGTCGCCAACGCGGCGCGGTATGCTCTGTTATACTGCCTGTAACAATCGGGAGGATTATCGTGAGAAACTTCATCGCAGCTGCAATCCTGATCCTGATCGGCGGAACCGCCCAGGCTCAGTACTTCTACCAACCGTGGGTCTACCAGCGAGGCCCCAACCTGGGCGGCATCCAGTACCTCGGCAACGTCGGCCCCTACCCGGTCTTCAATCCGTGGAACATGTACGACAACCAGAATTACAGCGGCTACATCTACGCCCGCCCGCTCTTCCCGCGGCGATACTACACACCGATCTACTTCCCACCGACGTACCAGTACAACTTCGGCCCGTACGGCACGTACTACGGCTATACTGGAATCACGCCGTTCCAGCAGCAGTTTCAACCGCAGTTCGCTGGTGTAAATCCCGGATTCGGCATCGAGCGTGAAGCCGGCCGCTTCATCCCCGTAAACAACCAGACCGCCATCAACAGCATCACGGGCACTGTACTGAAACCCTACCAGGGCGTGGCCTACACCAACGAAGGCCCGTTTTACCGCTTGCCCGGCACAGGTTCGCTGACTGCATTCGGTGCCTTCAACCCTGCCACCGGCGCATACTACAATCCCCTGAGCGGCGCTCTCTACAACCCCGGCACCGGCATCATCGTCCGACGCTGAGCCTCGCCACGATGACGCAGTCTCAAGGGGCCAAGTCTTTCGACTTGGCCCCTTCTGCGTACCATGCGACAATGTTCAAAGCGCTGCGCCCCCGCAGCGAATAAACTGGAAGAATCTGTGAGGTTGTTGCGATGTCCAATCGTCTGACGCGGTTTCAAGCTCGCCTGCTGGGTCTGGTCGTGCTGCTCACGTTCGCCGTGGGCGGTGTGGGCCTTGCGGCACTGGCCGCGAAAGACCGGCTCTGGGCCGACACGTTTGAAGTCACACTCGACGTGGCCGACGCCAGCGATCTTCCTCCCGGCACACCAGTGCGTATCCGCGGCGTCGATGCCGGTCATGTGACGCTCATCGATGACACGGGCGACACCGTCCGCGTGAAGCTGAAGCTCGATGCCAAATATCGCGGACGGCTCTATTGCGATGCCACGGCCCGCGTGCAGCCGATCGGCTTGCTCGGCTCTAAAGCCATCGCGATCTCGCCCGGCAGCCCGGCAGCCGGTCCACACACGACCTGCGTGCTCCCGCTCACGCCGACGCCTGACATGGCCGCGGTGGCGGAGAAACTCTCGAGCGTCGCCGACGATGCCAGTGCTCTGCTCAAAGACGCCCGCAAGGGAACGGGGACACTCGCCAAGCTCGTCAACGACGATGCCCTGTACAACGAGCTCACTGCCGTCGCGGGTCGGGCGAATGGTGCCGTCGGCAAGGTCGAAGCCGAGACAAAAAACGTCAGCGGGCTCGTAGCGGAGGGCCGCGACACGTTGCGCAGCATCAAGGCCGACACTGACGCGATCAGCCGCATGCCGCTGGTCCGCAACTATGTCGAGAACAGCACGGCTCTGCTGGTGCGGCCCGACTGCCGCAAGGAGCAGTACGACTACAATCCGCACGACCTCTTCGAGCCGGGCACCGCGATCCTCCACGACGTCGGGCGGCAGCATGTGGAGAATTTGGCCGAGGTGCTGAAGGCGAACCCCGCGAAGCTGGAGCTTGTGGTGGCGGCGCTGGCCGACCCCAACGATACCACGCTGACGAGTGCCGCGGCGTTGGAGATCACCCGCAAGCAGGCGGAGGTGTTCGCGGAAGCGTTGAAAGACGCCAAGGCGCACAAGACGGGCTTCTGGACGAAGAACCGGCCCGTTACGCCGCTCGGCTTGGGGTTCGGGCCGTCGCCTCTGAAGGAGCCGCACGCCTCACCGAGCCGCGTGCAGGTCTTCGCATTTCAAGTTCAATGAAAAAGAAACACGGGCACGGCCACCTGACCCAGCACGGTCTTGGTGGTGCTGCCGAAGAAAAACTGATGCAGCGTGCTGTGGCTGAACGCTCCCATGACGAGCAGCCCGGCACCTGCCGCGGTGATCTCTTCGCGAATGACCTCGCCTGCAGCCCGCGTGGTGGCGAGTGGTCGGGCACTGGCCGTGATGCCGTGCGATGACAGATAGTCGACCGCACGCTGTGAAATTGCTTTGGCTTCGTCCGCAGTCTCGCGGACGGTGACCACGATGACAGTGTGATGAGCCGCCAGCCCGCAGGAATTGAAGGCGAAGAGTGCCCGAGCCGATTCCGGGCTACCGTCGTAGGCCACAATCACCGTTTGGCTCGGAGTGACCGCCTCGGGCACCACGACGATCGGTCGCGGCGGGTGGTGAATCACCTCGCCCAGCACGAGATCGGCATCGGCTGAGCCGTCGAAGTGGAAGAATGTCTCGTGCCCGATGATCGTGAGATCAGCGCATTCGGCCCGCTGGTGCAGCAGCGTCGCGGAAGCTCCGACATCCAGCACGGTCGTGTGCGGCACGCTGGCACATTGCCTGGAAAAGTTGTCGAGTGCGGCCTGGGCCCGCGCCTTCGCTTTTGCGAGCAGATCCTCATCGCGGTGGCCGGTGAAGTAGGCACCGCCCATCGGCATGGCCTCGGCTTCCGTGATGAATGGCTCCGCGACCGGAGCGTGGCCGATGAGAGTCGCTGACCCCGCCCAACGCAGTGCGAGTGCGATTGCCGCCTGGCTCGCGGCGGAGCCATCGACGCCGACATGGATTGTGCGAAGCATATTGCACCTCCTCTTCGTATTTTATCTCTTCCTGAGCCACTTGAGAGCCTCCATGCCGAGTTATCATCCCGCCGAGATCGAGCCGCGCTGGCAGCGGTACTGGGCCGAGCACAAGACCTTCACCACGCCGGATGAGCCGCAGCCCGGACAGACGAAATACTACATCCTCGATATGTTTCCGTATCCGAGCGGCGACGGGCTGCACGTCGGCCACCCGGAAGGCTACACCGCCACGGACATTCTCGCTCGCCTCAAGCGGCATCTCGGCTGCCACGTGCTGCACCCGATGGGCTGGGATGCCTTCGGACTGCCGGCGGAGCAGTATGCGATCAAGACCAATCAGCATCCGCGCAAGACCACAGAAAAGAACATCGCCACGTTCAAGCGGCAGATCCAAGCTCTCGGCTTCAGCTACGATTGGGACCGCGAAGTCGACACCACCGACCCCGCGTATTTCAAATGGACGCAGTGGATTTTTCTCAAGCTCTACGACACCTGGTACGACCCGGAGTTGAAGAAAGGCCGGCCGATCAGCGAACTACCGATACCCGAGAATGTCGCAGCAAAAGGTCCTGAATTTGTTGCCGTCTGGCGCAATGTCAAACGACTCGCATACCAGGCCGAGGTGCCAGTCAACTGGTGCCCCGCCATGGGCACGGTGCTATCCAACGAAGAAGTGATTGATGGTAAAAGCGAGGTCGGCGGCCATCCCGTGGAAAGGCGGCCACTGAAGCAGTGGTTGATGCGAATCACCGCTTACGCGGACCGCTTATTGGATGAGTTGGAACCGCTCGACTGGAGCGAGAGCATCAAGCAGATGCAGCGCAACTGGATCGGTAAGCGCGAAGGCGCGGAAGTTAGATTTGACGTCGATCCTTCCACGCTGCGCGAAGGGCTGGAACTGGAAATCAACGTTTTCACCACGCGCCCGGATACACTCTTCGGCGCAACGTATATGGTGCTCTCGCCGGAACACCCCTTTGTTGCAGATCTCGCAACCGAACCTCAATCTGCTGCGGTCAAGGCTTATCAGGAAGCCTCATCGCGCAAGAGCGACTTCGAACGCACCGAGATGGCGAAGACCAAGACCGGCGTCTTCACCGGGGCGTATGCGATCAACCCCGTGAACGGCGTCAAGATCCCGATCTGGATCGCCGACTATGTGCTCGCCACCTACGGCACCGGGGCCATCATGGCCGTGCCGGGGCACGACGAGCGCGACTACGAGTTCGCCAAGCAGTTCAACCTCCCGATCATCTGTGTGGTGATTCCCGCGGATCGCAGCACCGTCGATTTGCCCCACACCGACACCGGTATCGCGATTCACAGCGACTTCCTCGACGGACTCGACACCTCTGCGGCCAAGGCGAAGATCACCGCCTGGCTCGCGGAGAAGAAGCTCGGCACGCCGCGAGTCAACTACAAGCTCCGCGACTGGCTCTTCAGCCGCCAGCGCTACTGGGGCGAGCCGTTCCCGCTGCTGCACGAACTCGACGCCAATGGCAACCGCACCGGCGTGATCCGCGTCGAGGACAAGCTGCCGCTGACGCTGCCCGTGCTCGAGGACTACAAGCCGACCGGCACGCCGGAGGGGCCGCTGTCGAAAGCCGCGGACTGGGTGAACGTGACCATCGACGGCAAGCAGTATCAGCGCGAGACGAACACGATGCCGCAATGGGCTGGCTCGTGCTGGTACTACCTGCGCTACATCGACGCGAGGAATGATGCGGCTCTCGCCGACCCGAAGAAGCTCAAGCATTGGCTGCCGGTCGATCTCTATATCGGCGGGGCCGAGCACGCCGTGCTGCACTTGCTCTACAGCCGTTTCTGGCACAAGGTGCTCTACGACTGCGGCATCGTCGATTGCAAGGAACCTTTACCGTAGCTCGTCAACCAGGGGATGATCCTCGGCGAAGACAATCAGAAAATGTCCAAGTCCCGCGGCAACGTCATCAATCCCGACGAAGTGATCCGCGAGTACGGAGCCGATGCTCTGCGGCTCTACGAGATGTTCATGGGCCCGCTCGAAGCGGTGAAGCCGTGGCAGATGAACGGCGTCGAAGGCGTCTATCGGTTCCTGGCTCGCGTCTGGCGGCTCGCCATCGACCACGAAGCCGAGACCGTCACCCTGAACGCGAAGATGGTGGATGCCGCCCCCAGCGGTGAGGTGCTCCGCGAGATGCACCGCACGATCCGCAAGGTGACCGAGGACACCGAATCACTGCGGTTCAACACCGCGATCTCGGCGATGATGGAGTTCACAAACCTGCTGACGAAATCGGAGGAACGACCTCGCGAGGCGGTGACGATGCTGGTGCGGCTGCTCTCGCCGTATGCGCCACACCTGGCAGAGGAGTTGTGGAGTTTGCTCGGCAATGCGAAGACGCTGGCGTACGAACCGTGGCCCGCGTACGATCCCGAACTCACGAAATCCGACACGATCGAGGTGCCCGTGCAGATCAATGGCAAGCTGAAAGGCGTGATTGCGGTGGAAGCGAATATTGAGAAAGATGCCCTTGAAGCCGCGGCGAAAGCGGATGCGAAGATCGCGGAGATGCTGAAGGGCAAGGTTGTCAAGAAGGCGATCGTGGTGCCGAAGAAGCTGGTGAATTTTGTGATTGGGTGAAATCCGGACCCACCCGTTGCAACGGGTGGGCTTTGATGATTCAACTCTAAGATTCGATCAGCATCCTCAATCTCAATGCCAGTTGTTTCGCTGCGAGCCGCGTATCCCGAGCCAGGCGGTGGAACTCTACAATCAATCTGGGCTCGCGCAGCACTGCCAGGACAGCCCGTCGCGGCGAGACCTGGCCATTCACAATCAGTCGGTCCAGCGTCGAATGCAGCGACCGTGTTGCCGCGTCGGAGATCGCCCGCACCGTGAGAAACTCCACATCCGCAGCCTGGCAGATTGCCGCGACAGCGGCGGACTCCATGTCGCAGACTGCGGCTTGAAATCGTGCACCAAGTGCGAGCTTTTCTTCAACGGTGGCGATCATGCGGTTCACAGTCAGCACGCGGCCCGTGCCGTCACCCGCACACGGCCAGACGGTGCCCGACTCGTCGATCACGTCGCGGACCACGATGACATCGCCGACGTTCGCAGACGAGGTGAGTGCTCCGCCGAAGCCGGCGAGGATGAGCCGCTGCGGTGTAAACTCATCGATCGCTTGCCGTGCGACGAGTCGAGCCCGCTCGACACCGACGCCGGAGATGGCCACCGGAACCCGCGGACAGAGCCTGCGGAACGGCCGGGCTTCGCGCTCGAGCGCGAAGAGAACAACTACGTCAGTTGCCACAGCAGCATCTTGAGACTGTCGCCGAGTCGGGCGTTGACGCCGAGCGCAGCACTCGCTTCGTAGCCGACATGACACATGCAGTGCTCGCAGCGCGGGTCGCGGCCGTGGCCGTAGTTTTCCCACTTGGTATCGTTCATTAGATTCTTGAAGCTTTTGTGATGCTCGTCAGTGATGAGGTAGCACGGGCCTTTCCAGCCTTTCACATTTCGGGTGGGATTGCCCCACGCGGTACACATCAGATCCTCGCGCTCGCCCTGCAGGAACTCGAGATAGATGGGCGACGTGCTCATCTTGTACTTGCTGAAGAGCTTCTTGGCTTCGCGGAACTTCTCCTTGATCTCGTCGCGCTTTAGGAAGATCTCCTCCGCGCCGTTGGGGTTGGTGTTCTGGACTGCGGCATAGCCATACGCGGGGGAGAGCATGAAGCCATCGACGCCGAGCTTGGTGAGGTATTCGAAGAGCGAGTCGATTTCCTTGATGTCGGTCTCCTTGTAGACCGTGGTGTTGGTGCAGACGAGGAACCCGGCGGCTTTCGCAGCTTTGATGCCTTCGACCGCTTCAGCAAAGACGCCTTCACGCTCCACGGCCAAGTCGTGCGTTTTCTCGAGTCCGTCGAGGTGCACGTTGAAGAAGAAGCGGCTCGACGGTTTGAACAGGTGCATCTTCTTGCGCATGAAGACGCCGTTGGTGCAGAGATAGATATGTTTGCGACGCTGCAGGATGGCGGAGCAGAGTTCGCCGATCTGCGGATAGATGAGCGGCTCGCCGCCGCAGATGCTGACGATCGGCGTGCCCGCTTCGTCCACGGAGTCGAGGCACTCCTGCAGGGAGAGTTTCTCCTTGATGGTGGTGTCGTATTCGCGGATGCGACCGCAACCGGTGCAGGTGAGATTGCAGGCATGCAGCGGTTCGAGCATGAGCACGAGCGGGAATTTCTTCTCGCCTTTGATCTTCTTGGTGACCATGTAGCCGGCCATGTCGGCAGTGAGGCTCAGGGGGAATCGCATGATATTTCTTTCGTTCGCCGCGGGCGTCAGCCTGCGGAGTGTTGGTATTGAAGGATTGATTCCGCAGGCTTCAGCCTGCGGCTGCTGATGTAAGTTCCGAGTGCCATGAGCGGGAAGTAGACCGGGTACATGTGATAGCGGAGGTAAAACACTTTCGGAAAGCCGGTGCCGGTGAAGGCGTCTTCGGACCAACTGCCGTCCTGGGCTTGCGTGTCGGTGAGGTACTCGACGCCGGCCTGCGTCGCGGGGTTTTCTGTCTCACCGGCGGCGATCAGCCCGAGCAGTGCCCACGCGGTTTGCGACGCCGTGCTGGGGCCGATGCCGGCGAGACTCGGATCGTCGTAGCTGGCGGGAGTCTCGCCCCAGCCGCCATCCTCGTTTTGGCAGCTCTCCAGCCAGTCGTGGGCTCGGGCGATCCACGGCTGACGCATGTCTTGTCCGATCGATTGCAGCCCGCGCAATACCTGCCACGTGCCGTAGAGGTAATTCACGCCCCAGCGGCCATACCACGAGCCGTCGTGCTCCTGCGTGCGACGGAGAAATTTCAGCGCGCGGGAGATGCGGTGGTCGTCGTGAGGGTGGCCGATTTTTCCGAGCAGCTCGAGCACGCGGCCGGTGAGGTCGGCGCAGCTCGGGTCGAGGATTGCGTTGTGGTCGGCGAAGGG
>JBGSSZ010000615.1:0-12664 GCA_041736785.1 Limnoglobus sp. | reverse complement strand
AACAATCGCATCCGCGTCCTGCAACGCCGCGCCTACGGCTACCGCGACGAGGAGTACTTCCGGCTCAAGATCCTGACCTGCATGCTGCCGAAACTGTAGCTCCGTACACCACTTTCACCCACCATAGGACGCGAAGAACCTGAAAAGTTTCGCAAGTCATCCCAGAGTTTTCGCCAAGCCGTGCGTTCCGTTTCGGGAAGCTTGTAGACGAACGCATCGTCCCGGAAGGCGGCGAACTCGGGAGCGTGGAGCAGGCCTTTCCGGGCCGCCGCTGCACCCGGTGTCAGTGCGGGAGTGTCGAATTCGGCGCGTAACCATTCACGCGATTGGCGGCGGTGTGGCAAGCGCCCCGCTTCTGATTTCGCGGTGCCGGCGGCCAACGCGGCCCAGCGTGCGGCGTCAATCCGGCGGCCTTCCATCAATTTCGGGTCTTTGGCGAAGGATTCGAGTGCGAGCCGCGTCGCTTCCGCGTAATTCCGATGGTACCGGGCCACGAGTTTCGCCATGTCAAACTGCTCGACGGCACTGGCCGCGGACGCGACCGGTAGTCTCTTCTCCAAATCGCGCAGTGCTTCACTCTCTCGCAACCAGTCTTCGGAGGGATGACTCCAGCCCTTCTGCTGCGTTCCCAATTCGTGACCTCGTCGCAGGCTTGCGACGGAGTCCTCGAATTTTCCCCGGTGGCGGAGAACGTGCCCCAGATTGCAATGGGCTTGTGGATTGTCGGGCGACAATTCCAGACAGCGGCGGAAAGTCCGTTCCGCGCTGGCGTAATAACCCATGCTCATCATCTCGTGGGCGATGGCGAAGAGGCGATCGAAATTCTTCGGATCGAGCTCGAGAGAGCGATTCAATTGCCCGAGTGCTCGGGGCGGATCCTTCAGTGCGCGATAGGTGTAAGCCAGTTGCAGGTGTGTCCAGCTATCCGCATCGTCGAGTTCGCAAGCCCGCTGCAGCGCAGCGAGCGACCCCTGCAAGTCCTTGTGAAACCTCAAGGTTAAGCCAAGAATTGCAAAGGTTTTTGCATGCTTGGGTTCCAGTACAATCGCCTTGCGATATGCCCCGGCTGCACCGTTCCAATCGTCGACGGCCTTGAGGCAGTCCCCGAGGTTTCTGAAGGCCTCCACGTCATCGGGGACGAGTTCGATGGCCCGGCGGTAGGCTGCCGCCGCGCCGGGCCAATCGTTCTGAGCCTTCAAGGCCCAACCGAGGTGGCGATGGTATGTGTTGTTGTCAGGGTCCAGTTCCACAGCTTTGCGCCAGGCGATAGTCGCTCGGGGCCAATCCTTTTGTCTTGCGAAAGCATCGCCCAGTGAGAAATAAGAAAATTGGTCGTTCGGGTTGAGTTTCAACGCGCGCTCGCAACTGGCAATGGCACTCGGGTAATCGTTTTGATCCGTCAGCACGTTCGCCAAGCCCTGGTGACTGATATAGAAGGCCGGGTCGAGGTCGATTGCATGGCGGTAGTGTTCGAGGGCACTGGGTAAGTCGCCTTTCGCCCGCCGCACCATGCCCAAGCCGATATGAATGGAAACAAGTTTCGGATCGAGTCGCAGAGCTTGGCGGAAGACTTCCTCCGCGCTGTCCCAAGCGTGTGTGTAGTGCAGCACATTTCCAAGATTACTCAACAATCCCGGGTCATTGGGACGGGCGACCCTCGCGGCCTGATAGTATCCGATGGCTTCTGAATGTTGTTTGATGGTGCTCAGCTTTCTCCCCAGGAGAAAATTCAGCCAGAAATCACCGGGATGGTGGAGTTGGGCGCGGCGAAGAAACGCGATCGCCTTCCTCGTGTCGCCGGCCGCACTCAGGTCCATCGCGAGAAGGTAATAAGCAGCCGGCGGGTGTGCGGTGAGGTCGGCCTCGTCCACCAACCGGTTGAGATCATTCAGGGCCAACTGAGGTCGGTACCGGATGTCTCGAATTCGGGCCATCCAGGGATCGGTTTCTACGGCTCTCAGGACGTCGCGGAGCCAAATCGCCGTCGAGTCTGTGTCGTCGTAGGCGTAACCTGCGAGCCAGTCGTCGAGCATGGCCATCAACGCGGCGCGCACAAAAGGCGGTCGCCGGGTCAACCACTCCGTCGCCATGGACATCGACGCTCCGGGCGCGTCCAATCCACCGGCCGCGAACGCCGCCCGGTATTTGGGAGCGGCGTGGAACCGGTCGCCGGTCGTGGCTTCGTCGTAGAATCCGGTCGGGACCATGCGAATCGCTTCGAGCGTGGCGACAAGTTGCCGGTCGCGCTCGTCGTCTTCGACCGTCGTCATTGTGGAAGCAACTTCGGCTTGAAGACGCGGATCGATCGGGATGTCTTCGGCACGACTCAGGTGCGAGGCTCGCCGTGCGGCGGAGAGCGCGCCGGCTAATGCTGCTTCCCAGCGCGGCGGATCGTTGACCAGTCCCCGAGCCTGGAGATCGAGTTCAGTGGCCTTCTGCAACTCCACCCGAATTTCCTGTTCCACCGATGCAGCTTTGCGCTGCTGTTCTGCGACTCGCTCGACCCGATCCCTCTGGTACCAGATCGTGCCAACGGCGAGGAGGACGGCAAAGGCTACGCCGGCGAATGCAAGACCTGCCGTCAGCTTTTGGGCTCGACGGTCGGCGAGGGATCGCGATTCCGCCGCAGCCCGGACCAGTTCGGCTTGCCGCAATCTCGCTTCGGTGCCGGCGGCATGCGCCGAAATCGCTTTGGCAACTTCGGCCGCAGTGTCGGGGCGGTTGTCGGGGTCGACCGCCAAACACGATTTCGCGAGTGCAATCAAATCGCTATCCGCGCCGCAGCGGTCGATTCGCTCCATTGCAGGCGACAGCTCGCCGCGAGTCGTCTGGGCCAGGAGTGCGGCCCGGTCCGTGCCGGAAAAGGGCGGCTGGCCCGTCAGAATTTCGCAGAGCATCGCTCCCAGGCCAAACACGTCGCTGCGAGCGTCGGGTTCCGCTCCGCCGCCGGCTTGTTCCGGAGCCATGTAACCGGGCGTGCCGATGATGGCCCCGTTTTGCGTCTCCTCTTCCGTTGAAGGCGGAGGGCGGAAGGCGGGAGGCGGAAGTTCACTCCGCCCTCCGCCTACCGCCTTCCCCTTTAGCTTTGCCAATCCCCAGTCCATCACCTGCACTTCGCCATAGTGGCCGACCATGACATTGGCCGGTTTCAGGTCGCGGTGAATCACTCCATTTTCGTGGGCGAATGCGACGGTCTGGCAGACCTTCTCGAAGATCCGAATGAACTCCGATCGGCGATCTTGAGGATTGGGGCGTTCGGCCAGCATCGTGGCGAGGGTGGAACCGTCGACCAGTTTCATCGTGAAGAATGGCCTGCCGTCCGCGAGCCGGCCGAACTGGTGCACGGGCACGATGCCGGGGTGCTGGAGCCGACCTCCGATCCGGGCTTCGGAAAAAAATCGCTCCTCGAACTGACCGGGGCGAAGCACTTTGACCGCGAGATCGCGGTCGAGCACGTGATCATGGCCGCGGAGGACAATCCCCATGCCGCCGCGACCGAGTTCTTCGAACAACTCCAAATCTGTTTCGGCCATCGAACCCCATTCGCCCGTTGCGTCACATTCCATTCCGGCTGCCTCGGACCCGAGCGCCGAATGGAGTTGAAACTGCACGCGGAGCAGGTCGCCAAAGCGGGGAAACCGGTGGTGGTACTCCGCCGGGGAGGGTTGCTCGCCGTTCCGTTCGCGCAGCAGGTACTCGCTGTAGATCAACAGAAGCGAGCTCTCCGTATCGTCGAACGTGGTCGGGAACCGCTCGAAGTAGGTTTCGACAGCGATGTGTTCGCCGGCCCGCCAGCGGCGTTCGAGATCGTCCCGGCACAGTTCGGCGAACTGCGGCGCCGGAAGATCGGAGGCTTCAGAAAGCGTCGGGAAATCAGTCGGACTTGTCATCGTCAATCCCCATCTCGGCGGCAATGCGGTCCAATGCGCGAGCCAGTTGTTTGCGACGGGCCTCGGCGGTGCCCCCGTGCTTGCGGGCAATCTCCGTCCAGTCGCAGCCTGCGGCGCGGTCCTCCGCCAACAGGAGTATTTCCGAAGACATCCTCTGGCGGACATTTTCCAGCAACTCGCGGTCGCAGACGAAGGCATCCGGCTGCGCACCGGCATCGATCAACCGGTCGTAGGCGAACCCGCCGTCGTCCGTCATGCGGCGATAATCGCGGCGCTGCTGCCGCCAGCGACGCACCTGCATTTTCAATTTGTGACCGGCCATCGTGACCAGCAATTTGAGAAGTTGTTCAGGACTCTCGAGATCGTATTGCCCGTTCGCTGCCCGTACGAAAAAACTGGCCATAACCGACTGGCAGACATCCTGGGAGTCGAAGTAGCGGCGAAGGGCCTGATCCCGAATGCGTGCCCGGACGGCGACGCGGATGTTCAGTTCATAGCGCCGCACCAACTCTTCGACCGCCTGCGGATCGCCGCTGCGGACGCGGGCCAGCAATTCCGGAAACGGGTTGGGGTCGGCCGCATCGATAGTCATCGCATGGCCTCGCACCGGGCAGGCAGTGATATGTGTATGGCGTTCTTAATGTCTTATTTTTCGATTTCTGACATTTGCTGTCCGCCCGTCGCCTCGAACGGCAATGAAGGTGCGCAGCCCAACGCGCTGTGGAAAACTTAATTCTGAGTCGGAGCCAGACATGCGCCGCACACCTCGCCGTCACTTCTCGTCATTGTTCGTGCAGCCCCTCGAAGACCGCTGCGTACCGTCGGCAACGCTGGAATGGGGCCCGAGTCAGTTTGAATATCCAACCACTCAGGTGCCGGCGTTCAGCGATCTGACGTCGATCCCCCAGGATTTGCTAGCCCAGACGACGTATCTGAATTTGACTGACCTGCGTGCCGTGAGCATCGATCTCAACGCCTTGAGATCGGTTTTGAATGACGCCCCGAAGGAAACGCTCGGAGCCGCGGTGCAGGATTCGATCACGGTGTCGTTGCCGACACGCGACGGTCAGGCGGCCCGTTTCAAAGTGTGGGAAGTATCGGATGTTGAACCGGGCTACGTGACGCTGAACCCGGACATGAAAACCTTTCGCGGGCAGGGCATCGACGACCCGTACGCCTCGATTGCCGCCGACATCGGGAGTTATGGCTTCCACGCCAGTGTGCGAACGCCGGAGGGGAATTGGTATGTCGAACCGTATTACCACATGAGCCAGTCGGTTTATGCCGTCTATGATCGCAGCGATGTGATCAACACTTATACATTCAGTGACGCCGAGAGTATTCACGAGGCAATCCCGTCCGGGGTGAGCGTGAAAGCCCCTCCGCCGTCAGACACGAATACCAGCAGATTACTCGTCAACGGCGACAGCATCCGGTCGTTCCGCCTGGCGGTGGCGGCCACTGCGGAATACACCGCGAAATTCGGCGGCGCAGCGGGGGCTGAAGCTGCCATCAAGGCCACCGTCTTGCGCATCAACCAGGTTTACGAGCCCGAGTTGGCCGTCCGGTTCATCCTGGTGTCGAATAACACGAGCCTCATTTTTACAGACACTACGACTGATGATTACACGTCCGGAACCGCGTCATCTTTGATCGGCGAAAATCAGCTCAAAGTCAACGGCGTGATCGGTGCCGCCAACTACGACATTGGTCATGTATTCGACGCGGCCGGGTCCGAAACCAGCTTCAATGGGCAAGCCGCTCTCAAGTCCGTCGGAAACGACGCCATCAAGGCGCGGGGCGTCTCCATCTCGGGCAACCCCAGCAGTACATTCCATCCGTTCGTGGAATGTGTCCTGCATGAATTCGGCCATCAGTTCGGAGCGAACCATACTTACAACGGTGAGGACGCCGGGCTGTCGGAACGCAACGCGGATACCGCTCGTGAACCGGGCAGCGGCACCACCATCATGTCCTACGGCTACAACGCTTCGGTCATTCCGGCGAATAATTTCCAGGGCTTCACCGACGATTACTTCCACATCGCATCGCTTCATGAAATGACCGACTTCCTGGCAACGATCCCGAACGTGGGAAGCAAGACCGGGTCCGGCAACACCCCGCCTTTTGCAAACGCCGGCGACGTGTTCACCATTCCGGCACGCACGCCATTCGTCTTGAGCGGTACGGGCACCGACGCGGACAACGACCCCCTTACGTTCACATGGGAGCAGTTCGACCTCGGCCCAGCCCGCAATCTCCCGTCCGCAGACGATGGCAAAAGCCCGCTCTTCCGCAGCGTCTTGCCAACGCCTGGGGGGAACATACGCTCGTTCCCGAACCTTGCCACCGTCCTCGACGGCACTGCTCAGAACAGCTCCGGACCCGAAACGGCCATCACCACGACCCGCACCCTGAACTTCCGCCTCACGGTCCGCGACAACCGCCCCGACCGTGGTGGCTACCACTCCAGTTCAACCCAGGTTCACGCCGTTGACACCGGCTCCGCCTTCGGCATCACCAACTTCAATGGTTTCGGCACCGAAGTGTTCGCCGGAACCAAACAAACCGTGACGTGGAACGTTGCCGGCACCACGGGCAACGGCATCAACACGAATCTGGTAATCATTGACTTGTCGACCGACGGCGGCAACACATTCACCGCAGTCAGTTCCTTCGAGGCCAACGACGGCAGTGCCGAAGTGACGCTGCCAGCCAACGCCGCGACCGCGAAAGCACGGTTCCGCGTCCGCGCGTCCGGCAACATTTTCTACGACATCTCCAATGTCGACTTTACCATCAAGGCCATTCCATCGTTCGAAGTCTACTCCCCCTTCGATTCCGGCCCCGGCACTCTGCGACAAGTCATTCTCGACGCCATTGCTTTCCCGGGCGTCCAGACGATCACATTCGATCCGAACTACTTCAACGTCCCGCGGACCCTTTCCCTCTCGAGCGGCGAGTTGCCCATCACCGAAGCAGTCACGATCAACGGGCCCGGCTCGAGCATGCTCACGATCACTGGCAACAATAGCAATCGCATCTTCAATACCGACGCGGCCCCGGCGAAGGCCGGCATCACGATCCGCGGCGTGACGCTGACTGCCGGCCGTGGTGCCGACGGCGGTGCCATCTATATCGGAAACGAGTCCGTCACAATCGAAGACTCAATCATCAGCAATTCCTCAGCCACCCAAGACGGCGGCGCGATCAACGTCGAGAACGCCGGCACGCTGATACTGCTCCGCTCCACCATCAGCGGCAATATCGCGTCCGACGACGGTGGTGGCATTTACTTCAACAATGGCGGAACTGCCGCCCTGATCGACTCGGCCCTCGTCAACAACAAAGCCTCCACCGGCAATGGCGGCGGGCTCTACTTCTTCGGCACCGCACCGTCCGGCGGACTCTCGATCTTCTCCAGCACCATCTCCGGTAACTCGGCCGCAGTCGGTGGTGGCGGCATCGTGCTCCCCAACTTCTCCGGAACGCTCGACGTCGTCAACTCCACCGTCACCGCCAATTACACCTTCGATGTCGGCGGCGGCGGCATCGCCCGCACCAGCGGCACCGGCACCATCAACCTCTTCAGCAGCATCGTCAGCGGCAACACCGGCCCCTCCTTCGCCCCGGACGTTTTGAGCAGCGGAACGGTCAATGTGAACTACTCCGCCATCGGCTCCACGACCGGCTTCACTCTCTCTGGCTCGAACAACATCATTGGCCAGAACCTCAAGCTCCGTCCGCTCGCCAGCAACGGCGGCCCCACGCCCACCGTCGCGTTCGAGTTCGACAGCCCGCTGCGTAACATCGGCAGCCCGAACGCTTTCTTCCCCAACGATCAACGCGGCTTTCCCCGCGGCAGCGAATCCGACATCGGTGCCTTCGAACTGCTGAGCACCGTCACGAATACCAGCAACAGTGGCCTCGGAAGCCTGCGCGACGCCGTCGCGGAGAGCAACCGCGTTGTCGGCACCGACACCATCAACTTCGGCAGCGCGTTCAATACTCCGCAGACCATCAACCTCCAAACCGGCGAACTCGTTCTCACCGAAGCCGTCACCATCCAGGGTAACGGCGAAAGCCTCACACGCATTAGCGGTCTGGGGATCAGCCGCATCTTCAACACCACGGCGATCCCAGCCGGGAAGAACGTGACACTGCGCGGTCTGACGCTGACTGCCGGCTCAGCCGCCGGAAGTGGCGGCGCGATTCTCTCTGAAGACGAAGTCCTCGTCGTCGAAGATAGCGTCATCAGCAACAGTTCCGCTACCAACGCCGGCGGCGGCATCTACGTCGGCACCGGCAAGCTCACGCTCATGAACGCCTCGCTCGTTGGAAACCGCGCAACTGATCTCGGGGGTGCCCTCCGCTTCGTCACTGGCGGCCACTCCGAAATCATCGCTTCGTCGCTGGTGGGCAACAAAGCCGGGAACGGCGGCGCGATCTATCTCAGCGGGTCCGGAAGCACGCTCACAGTCCTCAACAGCACGCTCAGCGGCAACTCTGCGGCGTTCGGCGGCGGGATCACCACCGTCGACTTCTTCGGCGCGCTCACCGTCCGCAATTCCACCCTTACTGCCAACACTGCCACGAACTCCGGTGGTGGCGTGAGAACCTTCAACGGCGCGCCCAACATTCACGTCGAAAGCACCATCGTTGCCGGCAACACCGCGAGCTTCGGGCCGGACATGTTCTCCAGCGCCACCATCACCGTCAACCGCTCCGCCATCGGAAGCGCGGACGGCTTTACACTCACCGGGGCGAACAACCTCGCCTTCGGCACCAACCTCAAGCTTGGAGCACTGAACCAGAACGGCGGCCCGACGCTCACTCACTTGCCCGCCAACGACAGCCCGCTGATCAATGCCGGCAGCAACCCCGCCAGCCTAGCCACCGATCAACGCGGCGTCAGTCGCACGCTCTTCGGCACCACCGATATCGGCAGCGTCGAGTCCACGGTTGACGCTCCCGACACCACCGCTCCGACAATCCTCTCGATCACGAGCGACACGCCCAACAGCTCGTATGGTCCCGGCAGCGTCATCGACATCCGAGTGAACTTCAGCGAGCCGGTCACGCTCATCGGCACGCTCAGCGTGCTGTTCAACAACGGTGGAGTTGGCACCATCACTGCACAACAACCCAACTTTACCACGCTCACGGGCTCATACACCGTCGCCGCTGGCCAGGCTACTCCGGACCTGAACGTGACGGGCTTCACGCTCACCGGCGGCAGCACACTCCGCGACGCGGCGAACAACAACGCGGTGTTCACGCTCCCGACCAGCAACCTGGCGGTGAACAAGGACATCGTCATTACCACCCCCGACATCACCGCCCCGACGATCACCAGCATTACCAGCCCGACGCCCAACGGCACCTATGGCCCCGGGGCGTCGATCGGCGTGGCCCTCAACTTCAGCGAGCCCGTGACGCTCAATGGCTACCTCCACGTATTCCTGGACACCGGCGCGGGGCTGATCATCGCCGGGCCTCAGACCGGCATGACGCTCAACGGCACGTACAGCGTGGGCTTCAACCAGAACTCCGCCGACCTGAACGTGACGGCAGTGGTCCTGGCCACTGGAACTCTACGCGACGCCGCCTTGAACGACGCAGTGCTCACGCTGCCGGCCAGCAACCTCGCGAACAACGCACAGGTCGTCGTCAGCACTCCGCTCACGCCGGTGTTCACCGTCACCAACACCAACGACGCCGGGACCGGTAGCCTGCGCCAGGCGGTGATCGACTCGACCAACACGGCCGGCATCGAAACCATCGTCTTCGATTCCTCGTTCAACACGGCCAGAACGATCACCCTCACCAGCGGCGCGATCACGATTCCCTTCGAGGCGACCATCACGGGCCCCGGCGCGGTGTTACTCACCATCACCGGCAACAACGCCGACCGCGTCTTCAACCTCCCGAACGCCTCCAACCAGACCGTTAGCATCAGCGGTGTCAGCATCACTGGAGGCAGCGGCAATAACGGCGGCGGAATCTCCGTGGGCACCAACCGCACGCTCAACCTCGTCGACACGAAGCTCTACGGTAACACCGCAATTTCCGCAGGCGGTGGCATCTGGCTCGGCGACTCGAGCACCCTGAACCTCACCCGCTCGACGCTCAGCGGCAACACCGCAGGAAGCACCGGGGGCGGGTTCAGCTCCGTCGGCTTCAGCGGCACTGTCACCGACAGCACAATCACCGGAAACTCCGCAAGCTTCGCCGGTGGCTTCTATGCCTACACCGGCCTCACCGTCCGCAACTCCACCATTTCCGGCAACTCCTCGGCCGGAGCCGGCGGCGGCATCGCTACCGGAGGCATCACCATCCACAACAGCACCATCACCAACAACACCGCCAACAGCGGTGGAGGCGGCATCACCCGCACCTTCGGCAACGGTGCCATCACCGTCGTTAGCTCGATCGTCAGCGGCAACACCGCACCCAGTCCGGACATCTCCAGCGGCGGCACGGTGAACGTGAACTTCAGTGCCATCGGCTCCAGCACCGGTTTCACGCTGACCGGAGGCAACAACGTGCCCTTCGGCACCAATCTCATGCTCGGTTCCCTCGCCAGCAACGGCGGCCCCACGCTGACGCACTTGCCCGCCGCTGCCAGCCCGCTCGTCAATGCCGGTTCCAACCCGGCCGTGCTCACCACCGACCAGCGCGGCCTTTCTCGCAGTGCGGGAGTCATCGACATCGGTTCTGTCGAAGTGCAGTCCGGTGTCACCGGCATCGTCGTGAACGACGGCACTGCCCAGCGCTCACGACTCACGAAAGTCGTCGTCACGTTCGTTGCCCCCGTGAGTGTCGCCAGCCTCGGCACCATCAGTTTCATCCGCACGATGCCGAACGATGCGGTCCAGGTGAATGTCTCGAACGGCCTGATCGTCAGCCCCGCCAGCGGCACGGTGACCAGCATCACGTTGACGTTCCAGAACATCGACACTGCCGGCCTGGACCATGGCTCGCTTGCCGACGGCCGCTGGCAACTCGCGCTGCCTGGCCTGGGCTATCAGAGCCCGCTCAACGACGCCAGCCTGCGCCGCCTGTTCGGCGACAGCAACAACGACGGCACAGTGAGTGCGGTCGATTTCGCCGAATTCGGCAGCGTCTTCGGCGCGACCGTGGCGAACAGTGCCTTCGATTTCGACAACAACGGCACCATCAGCGCCGTCGATTTCGCCGAGTTCGGCAGCCGCTTTGGGCTCTCGCTTTGACGTGACCGTTCATTCGGAATGATCAGATCTTGTGCTTTTGCGTGTGGGCTGTTGTTCGTCGCAATGGTACGGAACAACCAGACTGTGCTGTCTGTCGGGCGTTGCATCCAGATCCGTGACCGAATGGACAAGCTCAAGCCGTAGACGCTCCACCGGGTCCGGCGAAGAAGACGAGCGGACATGCGGCATGAGTTGAACGAGAAGTAATCTTGGATCCGAAGTCATTCAGATGGGACATTCGTCTGTAGTTTCTCACACTCATCACATGCCGAATCGTGATTCCCGAAGATAAATGATAACAATACCTTAATTCCGGTATTGATATGTTGGGTACTGTCCTAGCTTCTGGACCGTGTTTGCACGAGTCACATTGAACGAGATAACCTGAACATCCGCATGGTGGCACGCCGGATGACCCGGCTGACGATTTCTCAGAGCAAGAAGTGGGAGAACCACGAAGCGGCACTGGCGTTGTACTTCGCCTACTACAACTTCTGCCGCGTTCATTCGTCGCTCGGCAAGACGCCAGCGGTGGAATCGGAGTTGACCGATCACACTTGGAGCGTGAAAGAGTTGCTGGGGCGCATCGGTTGAAGTAAGATGGCCCTGCCGAGAACCGGTAGGGCCATCACCATGTCAGAGCAGCGAAAGCGAACAATTGTTATCGCAGCCTTGCTGATTGCGGCGGGACTTTTGCTTGCGATGTGGCACATCGACAAGTCATTTAACGACTACTATTTCCCGAACCGCTGAGCAACGCAATGCTAGGACAGTACCCGAGATTGAAACGAGCATTTCTTGGCGTCACTTCCATGCTCGTGGGTGGCCGTTCTGGCAATTGCCATGGATCTGGCGTCCTTCGTGGTCACATGACCGGGAAACGATTGTAACGCTGACTGCCGAAATCAAAGAGGAATTAAATCTGCCGTGAGCAACGCGAGGTTAGGACAGTGCCTGCAGATGAGTCAATGAAAAAGGACTTGCGATTGCTCGCAAGTCCTTGATAGTGGAGGCGCCGGAATCGGAGCGTCGGACACGGCATTTGCCATAACCAACTACTCAACAATACTTTGCAAAAAAGTCGCCTTCACTATATTTCTTGATAAATCGCGAAAATCGGACACGAAATCGGACACGCAACCCACTAAATCGGACATTTGGCAAGCACTCGATGACATGCCGTGTTAGAGCCATTTGAACGCCCAAACGGCGACGGTCTCTAATGCCAAACGCGACTATACTTCTTGCGCCTACGAGCCCGCTAGAGCCTCCAGAATAGCGACTGGCACCCGTTCGCCCCTTTGCCAGGGTTTTGTACCTCCACGGCTTCCTCCGCGTTGTGTACGGCTTACAGAGTGCGGAGAGAACAACTTAGCAGATGACGTTCGTTGTAAGGTTTTTTGGTTCTTCGCGTCCTATGGTGGGTGAAAGTGGTGTACGGAGCTACAGTTTCGGCAGCATGCAGGTCAGGATCTTGAGCCGGAAGTACTCCTCGTCGCGGTAGCCGTAGGCGCGGCGTTGCAGGACGCGGATGCGATTGTT
>JBGSSZ010000608.1:0-9268 GCA_041736785.1 Limnoglobus sp. | reverse complement strand
AGGAAGCGCACGGAACCGTCGGCGAAAGCGAAGTTCGCGCCGCCGCTGTGCGGGCTCCAGAAGTGGAACATGCCGCACTGGTCGTCGAAGCCGCGGGCGGCGCGGAACGGATAGACGCCTGGGCCGCACTTCGAACCGGACACGATCGGCTGGAGGTTGGGCTCGCGGACACTGAGGGTCTGGTCGGCGGTACCGCGGCCGCGTTGGCCCACGCCGGCGTACCACCAGCCAAACTGAAAATCCGCGCTCGGCGGTCGCTCCCCGAGCAGCAGCGTGTTGCTCGCCCCGTCGGTCGCGTCGAGCAGTCGCGTCCGCGAGTTCTGGTAGAGCATCCCGTCGATGGCCACGCGCTCGGCACCCGTCACGCCGAGGTAGCTGGTGAACGCCACGAGATTGTGCGTGCGCTTCGAAATCTGTGCCGTATGGACGCGCGGATCGCTCGGGCAGAGAAAGGCCGGCATCACCGTCGAGAAGTTGCTGTGTCGCTGCTTGCCGAAGGGGTTGAGCTGTCTGCGGTACTCGGCCTGTGCGGAGTCGAAGACGGCGGTCTGCTCCAAGTGCGGCAGGATGCTCAGGCACCACCCCGAATAAGGCTGCAAATCGAAATTGCGCACGGAGCGGTGTCCAGGCGGGAAACGGTGCAGTGCGTCGTGGTGCAGGTGTAGAGCCGTGGCAAGTTGCTTGAGTTGGTTCTGACACGCCGTCCGCGCCGCCGTCTGGCGGACTTTCTGCACCGCGGAAAGGAGCAATCCCATCATCACGGCCAGAACCGCAATGACAACGATGACCTCGATGAGGGTGAAGGCTACCCTACTTCTTGACATCATCAGGATCTCCCCGTGCAATGCCCTGCACATGGAGGCTCTCGGTGTGAAGCCTGCCATCGTCCAAATAAAGCTGGATCGTACTGCTGAAAGGACCCGAGTCAGCAAGATGTAGGATACATTCATAATCCAGTGATCCATTCGCAGGTATGATAAGCTTGCCGCGATGCTTCGGACCGAAGCAAATGACTCCTCCTCAAATCTCTGTCGCGCCGATCACATATCGCTCAGATGTCGATGCGTTACGAATACGAAACACTATCGCATGTTCGCCAAGAGCGATCGCACTAAGATCAATACTTGGTTTATCCACGGTGAGTGAAACCGTCGTGAGCGCCTTGCTGGGTGGCTTAGACACATAAAATAAGACGCTGCATGCGGCAACCACGAGGGCCAATATCGTCAATGCACGAGTCATACTAATACCTATCGTGTATGTATGGTACGGCCGCGTCGCCCGATTGCACACAATAATGCCGCAACGATTGCCATAATTAATGAGGCCCACAGCAGGACGGCCCATGTTCTGGTGGCGTTTGGCAAGTCCCGCGGCGCACTGACCGGCTCGGGTAAACCATAATGCTTAATAAAGTAAATATCTTTGTCTGAAGATTTTCGCGCTGAGACAATGTTGCAAATGTTATAAGACTTAGGCTGAGTATCGTTGCCATAGTAATCGCTAGAAACATACTTAGACAATGGTCGTATGCCGTTGATAATGTCATTAGAATAAGTGAGTTCTGTGACTGACCGCGGTGCTGCGCCTTTCGAGGGATTCAGACAAGTCGTATCTGCTTTGAGCAGGGAGAAATGGTTCGTTTTGTCGAATGTGACTTGTGACTCATAATTGAGTGCGACCTTGGACACGTGAAAGTATTTCGTATACTTGAAAAAGTAAGTGATGTGGCGGTCGTCCTCCGAGACCCGTCTCCGCTGGCAATTGACCTTATTGCTGTCGCTGAAAAGTTCGCTGTAATCCACGTCGACAAACAACGCACAGGGAGAGCTGAAAACCATATATGAGCGCGTAGCAATCTCATTCCTCATTATGGCAATATCAGGGGCATCCTCGTCCAACAACTTGAGATGCCATTGACCATTGATTTGGCCAGTACGCAGCCAGAAGGCGTAGTACTCGTTCAAGCCCATAACACCTGGGCGCTCAGAGTTTGTAAACTGATGTCGGAAAAGCACTTTGTCACCCATTCTCGACAAAGTGGCCTTGGCGATGAGTTTCTCTACATTATTGGCAACTGAGGATTCCGTGTAATCATATGTGAGGTCATTGGAACGCTGTTTATATTCATTCAAACCATGAACAATGACAGACTCGCGTGTCTCGCCCAATGCGATGGCATTCCGAGATAGTATGATCAGAACAATAAATATTACGTTGTCGCGCATATGGCAATTACCATAGAGGAGGTGCTATGGGATGTTGCAATTTGCTGACTCCCGGCAAGCACAGATTGCTGCCAATGCCAGAGCCAGCCGCAGCGTTGTTGCCGCATCAGTTCTAGTTGCCTGCAGGAGCTGTGCAGACTGTTGGTGCAGTGGATCCACCACCACCTTCGCGATAGCAACGACAGTTTGACTTGTCACAGCCACCACTTGTGAACGGCGGCGTCTCGCTTTTCGAGCACAACTCACCAATTTGTGGACGTTCATCCTCAAACCGCTCGCAGTCGCATAACTTCTCTGGTGCATTCTGGCATGTATAAGCTTCTGCTGCGCATTGCGGATTCTGCGCCCAACACTCGATCAAGTCTTCTGGGTTCGTAAACTCCCCACACGGGCACGGTTGGCCACCCGGATCTCCCGGATCATTCGCCCTCAGACTGGTCGGCACAGCCACAATAGCCAGCACCAGACAGGCGGCGGCAGTAAATGCCGACAACCGTGACAATGCGTCCAGAACCATTCGCATGACAGACTCCAAAAAAACCTCAGTCAACCCGACAGCCGACGCGGAATTGCAGCTCGCGCTGCTCCGGGTTGTCGGTCCAGAGGATCGCTTTGCGGGTCAGTTGACCCGACTTAGTTTGTGGTACTTTCAGCACAATCGTCACGGGCTTGCTTTCACCTGGCGGGATCGTGATTGGCAGATCGCGTGTGGTTGTGCAGGAGCAGTCTGAGGTGCCGCCGACGATCCGCAGCGACTGCGAGGAGTAATTGGTGATGTTGATTTCTGCGGTGAGCGAGTCGCCGACGTGACCATCCTCAAATTGCAGATAGCTGGTGGAGAGACCGATTTTCTCACCCCGCAGCGTCGCGACCGCGGCCCCAATACTGCCGTAGCCGATCATTGCCACGGTAGCCAGCACCACAGCCAGAATCGACGCGACTCCTGCACCCTGCAGCACCCCACGCCGTGACGTTGCCGTCAACAGCGATGGAAGCTGGCGGGGTCGAGCCAGGAGCAGCAGAGTGATGGCGGCGAGATCGACTGCGAATGCGGTCCACGGGCTGGCTTTCACGCTGCCGAAACAGCCACAGCTGGCCACGCCGATGATGCCGAAGTAGCCGCTGACCAGAGCGAAGGCCGTGAAGGTGCCCAGCGCGGCGAGCCAGGCGAAGGCGTCGTAGCGGAAGTTGAGCCAGAGACCGAGCAGGATTTCCCAGGCGGCGACAGCGATGCCGAGCCGCGGCGAACTCAGCGTGCCGACGGCCGGGATGGGCGATACGTTCAGCCCGTTAAGCTTCAAGCCCGCCGCCGTGAGAAGGATCAACCCCACCGCACCAGCTAAGATACGCAGACGTGGGGGGGATGCGCTCACTGGCTTGGGTGTGAGCACCGGTTCAGACGCAGCTTGCAGCGTTGGCATTGAAAAGGAGTCTAATCGCCTCGATTAGACTGTCAAGCACAATTTTGACTTTACCTGCCGGCTTTCACTATTCTATCATTTTCGCATTTTGGGCTTCGTAGCGACAGCTTCTGCAAAACTCTGCAGAGATCGTGAACGTCACCCGCGACTCGGCGATGGTCTGCGTTCGAAGTAGCGGGTCGACAGATGCGAGTGAGGATCATTGGCTTGGTAAGGCTTCGGCTGAATCTACTCCACTCGTATTCCGAATCGGAATTCACTTGCTTCCACCTGTGATTTATCGATTGGCTTACGGATTGCCTGCACCGTCAACGCCAAGTAGCAGCGATAACTTTTAATCGTCAAGTGCAGCCGGAGCGATCCGTTCATTCCACTGGCAACTGCCGTGCCAGTCCTACATCAACCTCCCTTGCCATCACCGACTGTCACGCCACTTGCGAGCGCTCCGTTCACTCCACGCTCCGGCCGCACTTGGTTGTTGTGGGTTTCGGTACTGGGCGGGCCTCACTTCGCTTGAAGGCCCGTCCCGCACCGAAACCGTGTGGGGTTGGGGGAAAACAACCGAGGCGAATGACCTCATTGATTGAAGCACCATGACACACCATAAGAAACAGTTCCGAACCGAAAGCAGAAGCGCGACTGACTCCAACGGCTACCGATTCCCCTTGGGTCGAATTGTCAGTACGCCGGGAGCCTTGGAGATCCTCACGTCTGAGGAAATTCTCAAGGCACTGGGTCGGCATGCCCGCGGCGATTGGGGGCTCGTTGGTCAGGAAGACAGCGCTGAGAACAAACTCTCACTCGCGCACGGCTTTCGCCTGATGTCGGTTTACGAATCGGCCGGGGGTACCCGCTTTTGGATCATCACCGAAGCAGACCGGTCGATCACGACTGTGTTGCTGCCCTGTGAATACTAAAAATACTGTTACAAACACCGCTCGCTTGGCGTTGACCAAGCGAGCTTTTCCTGATGAATGATGACGAACGAAGAACGAACACAGAGAATGATTCAGACCTTACTGGTTGAGTACAAAGCCAACCCGGCAAGTGAAGTCACGGACACACTGGCCGATTTGATGCACTTTTGCGGAGATGCTGAAATCGACTTTTGGCACTGCGTGGACATCGCTCGCGGCCATTATCGCGCGGAACTCGAAACCGCTCGAAAAGCTGACAATTGAGAGGTCTGGTGGTGCTGGAATCAGAACCTCTCGAAGAACCGTCGCGTCAGATTACGCAGCGATCGCAACTTCCAGGAGTCGGCTCGCTTTCTGATCGATGTCGGTCCGGTCGCCGATCCATTTCATTTCGCCTGCGAGGCGGGTGATGGCATCGACGAGGGACCAGATCGTGAACCGGCCCTGCTGCTGGGCCAGTTCCAAGGCGTCTTTGACGAGCTTGCCGCGGAGGTCGTAGCGGCCCAAAATCGCAGCGGCCTCGTCGGAGTCGGCGATGGTTTTGTCCATCGCCTTGCGGATCACTTTGGCGAAGCTGTCGCGGCGCTCGTCGCGTTTGCGGACGAGCGACTGGATGATGCCGCGCACTTCGCCGAGCGCGTCGCCGACTTTGGCGGTGTGCTTGCGGCTGAACTCCACGACTTCGGTGGCATCCCAGACGATGTGATTCTGGCAGATCGCCTGCAACCAGAACGTCTGCACGCCGACGGAGCGCTTGCCGACTTCCGAGTTCCACACGAAGAAACCGGGGCAGAAGGCCTGGTCGCCGATTTCGATCCAACCGGCGGCATCGACCATGAAGGCGAACATGTCCTGTTCGCCGCAGTAGAGCCCGGTGCCGCCGTTGTGGGCCACCTGCGGCGGTGTGAAATCACCGGCGCAGTCGCGGACCGTTTCGAGCAGATCGGCATTGTAGAGCCGCGTGTAGGCCGTGCCGTGCAGGGAACGAATGCCGCGATCTTCGGCGAAGACCTGGTACGGCTTGGTTCCTTCGATCGGCAGGGTCTCCGCCAGGACCCGGCAGGCGGTCTCGCCGTTGAGCCGGTTCAGCGTTTCTTTGCCGACGCCGGCCAGATTGCAAATCTGGCCGAAGCTCCAGTCGTTGAACGAGAGGAGATCTTCGCCCAGATCCAGCGCGGGCCGACCGTCGAGGCCGGGACGCGGTTTGAAGGTCTGCGGCAACTGCCAGCGGTCCGTAGAGCGGCTCCGCTGTTCCTGGCAATTCACCAGCAGATCGGGGAAGGTCGCGAAGATCTCGTCGGCACCGCGCCGATAGAGTTCGCGATGAGCACGAGTCAAGGTCGCCATGAGAAATACCTCAGGGAAAAGGGAAAAACCGAGAAAACTGCACCACCAGTCTCTCGGCTGTCCGGGCCAGTGTGGTCGCGACAGTCGAAAGACGGAAAATTGTTCCGGTCCTTGCGAGCAAGAACTCTCGTGAAAGTTATGCAGCAGGGGATAATTATGTTGCATTTACTTTGAGGCGGAAATCCGTTGGGCGCTATTGCGCGTGAAGCGTCGCTAGCGGCTCGCCATATAGTCGAGTCGTGTGCGGGTTCTATCGCTCGTGATCTTCCGAACTGGGTCGAGCACATCAAGTCGAGCTGGGAGAATACGAGCTTCCCAAGCTACGTGGCCATTCTCACGAATCCACAAACTGTTGCGGAGCCAACAGCTTTCACTACGCTTCCGAAAGATTGACTCTTCATAAAATGCTCCTAACTTCCAGGAGCCACCGCCATGCGCACCGAACGCGTTCATCGAGCGGTTCAACCAGGCGACCCAGCAGGAGTTTTTGGACCACAACTGGATCCTTGGCACAAGGTACTTGGACTTTCACTGTCGTGAGTTCGAAGCTTTTTGCCACGAAGATCGGCTATATCAATCGCTGTAGAACGAGATGATCTTCAAGTTGCCGCGAGAGCAAGAGAGTCAGGGCCTGGCACGCCGAAGCTGTGAAGTATGAAGATCTGATCTGGAAGGAACGCTTGGGCGGCTTGCTGAGATCCTATGGCCGAATGAGGCGTAGTTCTGGACGGAGAAGAACGCCAGAGTGAGAAGTGCTTCAAACAGTTGCCCACACTATTGGGCGGACTGGGTTTTCAAGTCGCGATTTTAGCGGAGAACAACTGGCAGTAGTTGTCTCCAACCCGAGCATTCAGCTGAATACACGCGTGCTCTTGTCATTATTACAATCGTGCTAACGGTTTAAAGTTATGTTTGCAAGCCGTCCGATTATTCGGACTGCGTGACCCTTTACGATCATGAGGTGACCCCGCTATGCGTCCGTACGTTATGACTGGATTACTCGCGGCAGCGGTCGCCGTTCTCCTCGGATGTGCCAGCACGACCGTGCGCAAAAACCCCGGCCCGCACGACCATGGGCTGCGATATTACCTGCCGAAGCCGTACTTGTTAGTGACACAGTCTACCAAGACCGACGCGAATAAGTCTGTGATTCCCGTCCATGGCAAGGTCACGCTCGCGGTGGAAATGCGACAGGACTTTAGCGAGGAGTATTCGATCCATGTCCGCAGTGGTGTGGGAATCAACAAGACGACGATCACGCTGGACGAGGGTTGGAAACTTAAGGCAGTCGACATGACGCTCGACGCAAACTTCGCTGCGAACGTGGATGCGATATCAAGTGTGTTGGGTGTCGCAAAGGATCTAAAGCCCTCGGGCGGCCCCACCGAGAAGGAGGGAGACCGCAACGTACTTGCGGACGATGTGACGGCGCGCAATGTTCCGCTGGGTTACTACGAGTCGGTCCTGGGCTTTGACGCTGAGGGGAAGAAGCAGCTTTATGGCTGGCGATACGTCGGTTTCCTGCCGTTCGCCAACTGTCCGACCAACATGGTGGGAGTACAGCCGGCGGACTGCACTACTGGCGACCTATATGGACTGGTAATGGACAAGAACATCATGGTGTTCAAGAAACTCGATGTCCTGAAGGGCGAGGCCGTCGCGCCGCGTCCAGCAACCGTGAAGTAACGCAGCCCTATCACCTTCACTCAAGAGTTTACCATGGCCCTTCGAATTAGCCTCCTGGCCTTGGCAGCATGTGCAGCGGCACTCGGATGCACAATAACCACCTACAAGCAGAATCCCGGTGAGCACGATCGAGGATTCCGTTATTATCGGCCGAAGCCATACCTGTTCATTCAGCCAGCGGGTGGCGACACCAATACCAACGCGCCGGAGTTCGTCAGTATCGAAATGAGGATGATGCCCGATTTCAGCGATATGGTTTCGGTCCACACGCGGGCAGGGCTCGGTGTGAACACGACCAAGCTGGAGATCACCGACGGCTGGAACCTGACCAAAGTCACCCAAGAGTTGGACTCCAAGACAGACGAAAACATCAAGGCTATTGGCGGGCTGGTGAAGAGTGCGGTGGCGCTCGTGCCGTCTGGCGGCGCCGCTGTGACGGACAAGCGTTTCAACGCAACCCAGCGGAACGTGCTTCCCGCGCGGAATGTCCCACTCGGGTTCTACGAAGCGGTGATCAATCGTGACGACTGCGGGGTCAAGCGGCTCGCCGGCTTCCGCTACATCGGATTTATGCCTTACGCGCCATGCCCCGTCGTGCCACATGGCGGTGAAGCCCAGTGTTGCCAGCAAGGGGAAATATACGGTCTGGTCAATGAGGGTGGCTTGACGGTCTTCAAGCGACTTGATGCGATCGCCGCTGCCGGTGTGGGGCCGTATGTGGAATCGACTGTCCCCGCACCACTGACACGTGAGTCACTTCAGAAACGGCTCGACGCACTCAATGGATCAGCGTTGCTGCAACGACTCAGCGAGCAACTTCCCGTGCAACTGGGCGTGTCGCGGTGTTCGCTTATTGCGGATGGTCCCGGACATTTCAACGTGGAACTGACCGTGACGGGAAAGCCCGACGTCAAACAGTTTAACGCGGACCGGACGCGGCTAGAGGCAGCGCTGACGGCGCGACTCAACGCAAGTGTGATCGACGAACTCAAGCCTTCTCCGGTTACCATGACCACACTGTTTAAGTGGGCCACGGGTGTGATCGAGCCGGAATCGAAGATGCCGTAGTCTGGAACATTGGTCGGAATCACGAGCGACCGACGTTATGACCTGACCGTAGGATCTGTTGATAGTGTATCTGGATAACGGAAATGTTGAAATGCATCGTTAGTCGTTCTCTAGCCGAACGGAGTCCATCATGACATCGTTGACGGCAGACGAACTGCGTCGAGTGCAGGCGACACTATATAACCACTTCCCCACGGGGGCCCGAAACGACATCCGGTCCGTCGGGTTTGGTCAGGCAATGGAAGCCGGTGAACCCGACCCGAATCGCCCATTTGCCGCATGCGTGGTGGTCAAGCGGAAACGGAAACGTCTTCCGGCGACACGCACAATCGACAAGGTAATGCCTGTCCGTCTCCGACGCGGCGGGCGTTTCGTGACGATCGATGTTCAGACTGACGTGATCGAGTTGCCTGAGCTATTACCCGGCGGTCGATTCATGACTGAGCTCGACCTGGATTGGTTGAGGTGCTGAAGGTTTGACGGACAGGTCAGCTAACTGTTTCGAGCATGGTACGGCGGGTGAACTGGGTGGGGGTGAGGTAGCCGAGCGACGAGTGCTTGCGGTCGAACCGGTAGTAGTTCAC
Source organism: Limnoglobus sp. (assembly GCA_041736785.1). Classification (GTDB taxonomy): domain Bacteria; phylum Planctomycetota; class Planctomycetia; order Gemmatales; family Gemmataceae; genus JBGSSZ01. Next base: position 17 of record JBGSSZ010000608.1, on the reverse strand, counting down.
GTACTCCGCAATCGCTT
>JBGSSZ010000607.1:0-5625 GCA_041736785.1 Limnoglobus sp. | reverse complement strand
AAGCGATTGCGGAGTACGTGAACTACTACCGGTTCGACCGCAAGCACTCGTCGCTCGGCTACCTCACCCCCACCCAGTTCACCCGCCGTACCATGCTCGAAACAGTTAGCTGACCTGTCCGTCAAACCTTCAGCACCTCAGGATTCATACCCGGACGCCATGATGAGATGCCGCGCTGTGACCGTCGGCCCGCGGTCCGTGAGCAGTCGAAAGTTATCGCCGTCCTTTTTGAACGACTTCACGGTTGTCCGATCGAAGATCCGAGCACCGGTCCTACGAGCGGCTTGTAAGAGTGTGTGTGTCAACTGTACTGCATCGATGACCGCGTCGCCGCGACTGAGAATGCCGCATGGGGCTTGGAACGAAAATCGCTCACTGATTTCATCCGCTTCGAGGAAATCAATGTCGAATCCATGCTGGCGGCGGCAATCGAATTCGCGACGCAGCCGGGCACCATGCGAGCGGCGACTGGCAAAATAAAGACTCTCACGCCGTTCGAACTCGCAGGAAGCGGCATCAAGCCGAGCCAGCTCTTCGATGGCATCGATGGCTTCCAGACCTAATCGATACGCTCTGACTGCGTGGCTTTCCCCGACAAGATCAATGAGTTCCCAGAGTTCTGTATCGATCTCATATTGCAGCAGTGCCGTGCTCGCGGCTGTGCTTCCACTGCCTGCGTCACGCCGGTCGAGTACGACACAGTCCATCCCGGCTTGAGAGAGTGACTGCGACAGCAGTGCCCCGGTAATGCCTGCACCGACGATTGCCACGTCGCAACGCTCGTCCGTGGTGAGTGGTGGATACGTCGCGAGCAAGCCGTTTTTGACCACCCAGTATGGATGTCCCGTGCGCAAATCCATTGTGTCGTCCGCCCGAAAAGGTAAGAAATGTGATATGTCTGGATGGTATTGTCACTGCGAGAAGCATTCCATTTCTGCTGTTGAGTTACTACTGTTACGCATGCACCCGCTTCATGAGGCACTATTTCTTCCAGCGTCGCATGTGTCTTGGGCGGGTTAGGAGTGACCCGGTATAGCATGATCAGAAGCAGGCTCCTCGGGGGACTTCATCTGGATGTCCGTGAGGTTCTCGAACAACTCTTTCGCCCGTATCAATGCCGCCGTGATGTGCGGACAGATGTTCTCCTGTCCGACATGCTGTTCAAACTCGGCCTGTTTCATGAGTTTCGCGGGCTGATGCCTTGCTCCGCACAATATCAGGTGACGACCGGAGGCATGGAGATTGTCGGCAAGGTCTTCCAGTGCGAGCAGTCCCGTGGCGTCAATGGCCGCCATGTTCCGCAGTCGCAGAACGACGACCGACGCGAGGCTTTCGATTGGGTCGATGACAGCGAGCAGCTTCTCCGTCATCCCAAACATGAAGGGCCCGTGAATACGGATGATGGTGACATAGTCGGGGATGTGTTTGTCCTGCAAGGCGTGCAGTCGCCCGTCCTCGACATACTCCTTGGTCACCCGTGAGACGGTTGTGGACTTTGCGACTTTGCGGATGAATAGCAAGGCTGCGAGAACGATCCCGACCTGCACCGCCACTGTCAGATCGGCGAACACGGTCAGGGAGAATGTCGTCAGCCAGACCACGATGGTGGCCCACGACATCTTCAAGAGCTTTGGGATTTCCCGCCACTCGCCCATGTTGTAGGCCACCACGATCAGGATCGCTGACAGGACAGCGAGGGGAATGTGGCGTGCGAGCGGGGCGGCGAACAACAGAACAGCCAACAGGATGAGGGCATGAACGATGCCGGCGACGGGCGTCTTGGCCCCTGACCGGATATTCGTCGCAGTGCGGGCGATAGCCCCGGTTGCAGGGATGCCTCCGACAAACGGCACAACAATGTTGGCGACCCCTTGAGCGACCAGTTCGACGTTCGGGTTGTGCTTGTCACCGCTCATCCGATCCGCGACCACGGCAGACATGAGCGACTCGATGGCCCCCAGAAGTGCGACTGTCATGGCCGGTGAGAGCAGAGTCAGGATCATGGTCGAGTCGAACTGCGGCACGGCGACAGCGGGCAGGCCGCTAGGAATCCCGCCAAACCGTGTTCCAATGGTTTCGACCGAGATGCCGAAGGCCACCACGATCAATGTTCCCAAGACCAGGGCGACGATGGAGCCGTGAACATTCTTGAAGAACTTCCTGCACAGCACCACCACAGAAAGCGACGCAACTGCCAGGATCGTGGTCGTCAGTGAAATGCTGTGAAAGTTTGCTCCGATAGCGTTCATCCGGCCCACAAAGTCGCCCGGCACGTTCTCGATACGCAACCCGAAGAAATCTTTGATCTGCGTGCTGGCGATGAGCACGGCGATGCCATTGGTGAAACCGACGACAACGGGCCGAGGGATGAATTGCACCGCCGTGCCGAGGCCGGTGAGCCCCATGACAACGAGAATGATGCCCGCCATGACGGTACAGACGAGCAAGCCGTTCAGCCCGTGCTGGGCGATGATCCCGAAGACGATAACGACGAAGGCTCCAGTCGGCCCGCCGATCTGCGTCCTCGAACCGCCGAGGGCCGAGATGAGGAAACCGGCGATCACCGCGGTGTACAACCCAACCTCAGGCGGTACGCCAGACGAGATGGCGAACGCCATCGCCAGCGGCAGGGCGACGAGGCCAACTGTCAGTCCCGCGATCAGGTCCGACCGGAAGATCTGGAATGTGTAGCTCCGCAGGGATTCCACCAACTTCGGGACGTTTCGTTTCAAGGCACAGCCCCCTGCTTCGCTGCTTTCTTCTCCTCCTGCAACATCTTCATCGCCTCGGACATGTGGGCGAGGAAATACTCCCGCATCTTCGCCAAGACTTCTCCCAGGAGGGGATCACGCAATTGGTAGAAGATCTGGTTGCCCTCCTTGCGGGTCTCAACGAAGTACTTGTTCCGCAGGACGGCAAGATGCTGTGACGCGTTGGCCTGTTCGATACCGACCTTATCGCAGAGCTGGCTCACTGATAGCTCACCAAGGCTCAGGAACTCCACGATGGCGATCCGAGTGGGGTGGCCGAGTGCATGAAAGATACCCGCCTTGAACTGCCGCATCGAGTCAAGCATGTCCCGCCCTCTCCTGATGTATAGATGAAATTGTCAATATTCGCATAGTCGAATGTATTAAAGTTGCCAAGTGCGGCAAGGTCGGCGTTCAAGCTACTGCACACTCGTGTCGGACCTGTGACGCCGACCCAGAGCAGTCACTTTCCGATGTTGTGGATCGTGTTGTGGATGGTGCCGGTGATGCGGCGTCCGTCACGACCTTTCAGCCGAAATTGAATCTCCATCCCCATTGTGGGTGCGAGGTCGGGTAGATCGATCCGCACTGTTTTTCGATCTTCGCTGAGAGTGGCATTTTTTATCGCCAGCGTCTGCTCGTTGATGTGTTTCGAGCCGTAATTCTTGCTCCTGAGCAAACCCCACACTTTCACGTCGAAGCACTTTGCGGCCACCGATGCTGGGTCGATGGCGTCGGAGAAAGTGATTTCCACAGTCCGGGATTTTGCCTTCAGGCCAATGGGCAAATCCGCGTGCTGGCCTGTGTAACGCACTCGGTAAAACCCGCCGTGTGCGGTCTGGTTGCCAGCCCAGGCGTACATGCCGCATACATAGAGTTGGCCGTCGGTGGGGTGGAACCTCGGCCGCATGATGCCGGTGGGGAAGACCGGCAAGGGCAGCGCGCACAGGCCACCCTGGGCTTGCCCGTTCACGGTCTCATGTAGCACCACGTGGATCTGCCCCGCCCCGTAGGAGGTGTTAAGGAGCGACCCGGCGAGCGGCCCCCATGTCTTTGCCGGCACCCAGATCAGTTCAGCCGGCGAGCGGTCGAATCTGTTGGTGATCCAGCAGAGGGGTTGTTTCATCGCGTCGTCAGAAGTGTCGGTGATGTCGGTGTATCCCCACAGGTTGCCGTAGAATCCGCCGACTTCCACGCGATTGATCCGATTCTTCGGCGTCCAGAATCCCTCCTGGTCGGTAACGAAGAAGGTGCCGTCGGGGTTCAGGCAGACGCCATTGGCCGCACGGAACCCAGTGGCGAGGATGTCGGTTTTGGTGCCGTCTTTGCTGACCTTCAGCAGCGTGCCATGGTGAGGCACGAGTGCGGGCAGAGCGTGTCGGCCACTCTTGGCGTAGTAGAAGTTGCCGTCGGCGTCCGTCTGCAACCCCATAGCGAATTCGTGGAAGTGCTCAGTCACCTGATGGTCGTTGTTGAAACACTCAAGGAAGTCGGACTCGCCATCGCCGTTCAGGTCGTGCAGCTTGACGATCTGATCGCGGCAGCAGACGAAAATCGCCCCGTCGCGGAATTTCAGGCCGAGTGGTTGGAAGAGCCCGGTCGCGATCCGCTGCCAGTTCAGCCCCGCGTCCGGCTTTTCGATGCCGTCCACTGCCCACACGTCGCCGTCCCAAGTGCAGACAGCCATCCGCTTGCCGTCGGGAAAGAAGTCGAAGCCGGTCAACCGCATCTGGGCGTTCCAGGGGTTGCGTGCGGGGATGCCAAATGTGTCCACCGCGAAGGGGCCATCGGACTTGCCGACGGTGACGCTTGTCCTGAGCACCACCGGCCACCGCTTCGGCCCTCCCTGGGTGAGCGGCTTCAACGCTCGCGGGAGCTGTGATTTCTTTGCGTGCGCGGAAAGTTCGTCGAGCTTGCACTTTGCCATCAGAACTTTCACCCGCGTGGGTGTGACAGCAGCGGGGATAGTCAGCACATGGAAGCCGTTCTCGTTCGCCAGTGTCACTGTTGTGTCACCGACGACAACGGCAGCCACGGACTGGGGAGCGATCCGGGCGTGCAGGTCGTGGGCCGACTTGCCGATGTCCAAAGTGCGCGTGAAAACGATGCTCTTTGTCGCGGCATCCTGTTCGGCTCCCTCCACCTCCAGAATCGCGGCGTCGCCAACCGTGTAGGCGATCACGGTCTGGTCACCATAGGCGTAGGTCCCCGAGAAATGGGCCCAAGTTCGGGGGAGCGGGCCGTAGGGCCGTTGATCCCGCCCGAGTGGGCGGGGATCTTCGAAGCTGCCGGTCAGGGGATTCGCCCAGCCTGGCCCCACCGGGTTGACGACATGTCGTTCGCCGATCAGCTTCGGGTGAACCTGGTGCTGGCCGTTGAAGTGGATGCCTTTCCAGTCGATGAAGCCTTCGCCGGTCCAGGCGGCGGCGAGCCGCAGTGTGTCGTGGTCGAAGACCGCCCAACTCTTTCCGCGGGACACGCCGCCGCTGCCAGCGTCGAGCCGCACCGCGATGCCCTTGTATGCGATGTTAGGCCCCGGCCCGCCCACTTCGTAGGTGTTCATCAGGCTCGGGCCGTAATCCATCGCCATCCACGGCTGCACTTGTGCCGGCGCGGGACCAAACGTGTTCTTTTTCCCGACTGGCAGTTTGGCAAGGTAAGCCGCGTCAGGCGAAGTGTACTGCTTCGGGTTGTGCGGCTTCAGATACGCTTCGCGAAGGTAGTGAATGACGTCGTACTTCTGCCGCGGCACCATCCACGTCTGCGGGGCCATCAGGTTGTACCCGTGCGTGAGCGTGCGGTACAGGCCGTGCGGGTCGCCGCCGTTCTTGAATGTGTGCGTGGCGAAGCGGGGCGACGTGGGCAGCGAGCCGGG
>JBGSSZ010000606.1:0-2782 GCA_041736785.1 Limnoglobus sp. | reverse complement strand
AAGCGATTGCGGAGTACGTGAACTACTACCGGTTCGACCGCAAGCACTCGTCGCTCGGCTACCTCACCCCCACCCAGTTCACCCGCCGTACCATGCTCGAAACAGTTAGCTGACCTGTCCGTCAAACCTTCAGCACCTCATATGGCATCTTCATGCCGCTCATTCTGAACAAGAAACCCTGCATAATCGACTTGTCTGTCACGGCTAGATGACAAATCAAGTGCGGCTAACAGATCGCTTTCAGCCTTTGGACTGCCAAGCAGCCACAGAGCACTGCCTCGACTCATCCGAATGATTGATTCGAGTTCTACCCATTTCTGAGCATGCGCAAGCTTGGCTGCGCGGTCATAGTTGATAAGTGCTTCATTCAAAGTCGTATCGCGCAGTGCTTTAATCGCTTCGTGGCCACTTGCATGTAAGGCTTGCGCCAGGAGGAACCATCCTTGCGGTGCTTCAGCATCTAGTTCAGTTGCCTTTCTTGCATAACTGATTGCCTTGTCCAGTTGGTGCAGCAGAAGCGATTTGTGCGCAAGAGCTAGATTTATCTCGTCGTCGTCGTTAGCGAACGGCAAGCCAACTGCTTCAGCAGACTCCAGTGCGACTGTCTCAGGCGATGAAAAGATCCAGACACGCGCAAGATGGACAGAGTGAGGATACTCTATTCGAAGTTGCTGAGCCAAACAGTGCGCGGCCGTGCGTTCACCAGTTAGTTCAAGCCCAAGTGCTTCATTGATTTTTGCTCGCTCTGTCGTAGGAAGAAGCGTCTTTCCTGCTAGGAGTTCACGACCAGCCAGATTCCATTCGCCACGGCGCATGTATATGTTGGAGCGATAGGCCTTCAACTCGTAGCGATGCCTATTCTCAAGATGATCAGCACCTCGTGTTACGATTTGTTTAATGCGATCCTCGGCAACTTCAAGTAAGTGGCTGTCAAGCGCAGCTTTGACTCCAAGCAATTCTGCATCGATAACGGAAGTAGAAGAGTAGCGATCATAGCTAAAATGCTGCCCAAGCATACCTTTCACAGCCATCATCAATGCTGGTGCACTTCGGCCTGTGTCTCCATGGAGAACAAAGTCCGAAGATGCTTCGTCCATCTGAGAAAGCTCATGCTCGATCTCGGTCCATGTCCAGAGTGTCAGCTTAAACTGTCCTGAGGCACTATGCTCACGATTGATCCTAATCACCGCATTCTGCGACTGTGCCGATTTGCGTGCCGTCGTAAGCAGGTGGTATTCATCTAGCGGATGCTCGTAGCCAAGTGCGGACTGCACTTCAGCTTGGATTTCAGCGGGCGGAATTGTCTTCTGTCGCTCGTGGAACTTGCATTGTGCCGCTCGGAACGGCACGCTGGCACTTTCATCGATGATGTCGATTCCGTGCTGCCGCTCCCCCCGCTTGCCGAACAGGTTCAACGCCGGACAATTCCAAACCTTTCGAAGAAAGCGAAGACAGAAGAGCTCAAAGTTGTCTTCGTTTGTTGGCTGTGGGAACTGGAACGACATGGTGAGATCGTGGGGAGAAGGGCACGGTTCGGGTCGATTATACAGCGTACCGCATTCGGCAGATACGTCCGTAGCAGTACTCGCACCGTTGGGGTAGCTACCGATAAGCACCCCTTATCGGAACGCTGAGAACGGCGTTTCAGGTAACGCCGAAAGTGCTTTCTTTCTCGCGTTTTCGTCGTGACTCTGGCAAGCTGGTGAAGTATGGACTCACCAGTTCCCCAACACGGTTGTTGATCGCGTTTTAGAACGGGCCATTTTCGCAGGTTGGGGGCGGGCCGGATGGGGTTGCCGGGCGGAGTGAACGGGCGGTCATTGGGCGGCGGGGTGGTCGGGTCGGTGGATGCGATAGGATTGGCCTTTGAACTTCACGATGGTGGCCCCATCGACGACGCGGTCGAGCATGGCCATGGCCAGCGGGGCGTCGCCGAGGTAGTCGGCCCAGTCGCCGAAGTCGATGTTGCTGATCAGGGCGGTGGACCCTTTCTGGCTGCGGGCATCGATGATCTTGTACCAGAGGCTCGCGGCCTGCGGGCTGAGACTGCGTTCGATCCGGTCGAAGCCGAATTCGTCAATGACGAGCAGTGCGAAGCGGGAGTAGAAGCGGATGCGGTTATGGATGGTCTGATCGGCCATGGCGGCGGTGAGATCTTCGAGGAGTTCGCCGCTGGTGATGTAGCGGACGGGGTGTTCGAGCATGCAGGCGGCCAGTCCGATGCTCTGGATGAGTCGGCTTTTTCCGAGTCCGCTCTGCCCGACGAAGACGGCGTTCTGTTTGCGGCGGATGAAGTCGCCCTGGGCCAGGGCTTCGATTTGCAGGCGGGGGATGGCGGGATTGAAGGTCCAGTCGAAGGTGGCGAGCGGGAGGGCTTCGCGGAAGCGGGCGTCTTTGATGAGGCGTTCGATGCGGCGCTGGCGGCGCAAGCCCGCCTGATCGGCGAGCAGTCGGTGGAGGAAGTCGAGGTGCGGGAGGCCGGCGTCCTGGGCGTGTTGAAGCGCCCCGTCGAGTTGTTCGGCGGTGACGGGAATGCGGAGCGTGGCGAAGTCGGCGAGGATCTGGTCACGCCGGTTCGGGGTCACGGCCGTCTTCGGAGCGTTCTTCGGGCGGGGTTTCATCGCCGGGTTCCTCGGGTGCGTCGATGTCGAGCAAGTGCTGATAGTCGGTGGTGGGCCGCGGACCGATGATGTCGTCGCGGAGTGCGGGGTCGAGCGATTCGCGGTGGAGTTCGGCGAGTTCGGCGAGGAGCGGACGGGGTCGGGCGTGGGCGGCGAGGATG
>JBGSSZ010000605.1:0-3731 GCA_041736785.1 Limnoglobus sp. | reverse complement strand
AAGCGATTGCGGAGTACGTGAACTACTACCGGTTCGACCGCAAGCACTCGTCGCTCGGCTACCTCACCCCCACCCAGTTCACCCGCCGTACCATGCTCGAAACAGTTAGCTGACCTGTCCGTCAAACCTTCAGCACCTCATTGTGCATCAAACTTGTATGCTTTAGCAATGGCCTCCAGCATGATGCTGGATGATATTGCGAGACTCATGAATAATGAAGGCGCTATGTATCCTTGCATGCTTGAAATCGAGCTATGCTTTCTTCCCAACACCTCTATGAATCTAATTTTCTTGTCTAAAGCCCCTATTTGTCCATCTCTGTCGTCGATACTGCTTCTTAACTCCGCGATTGACTCCATCACTTTGCAAACAGGGCGATAAAGATCTGCTAACTGGCTTTCATCGAAATAGCCCCGTTCTTCGGGAGTCAGTTTAATTGAACTATCATCATCAATGAAAATGTACTTTGCTTCAGCTTTATTCACACTATAGACATAGAGAATTAACAGGCCAAACAAGAGTAAAAGTGTAGCCCATAGGTACATTTTATGTTTGCTATTTTTCATAAAGCCTCATACTTGTTAACTGCGACTAAGCCTCTTCTCTTTCCCACGCTACCTGGGCGTATGCGATCGCTTCCTCAAAGTCGCTCAAGACCGGCCACTTTTTTTCTCGCATATGCTCGATCCAATGCTCCTCATGGATGCGTTGACGTGGGATCGGGTAGTCGTCGAAGCCCTCCGGACATCGAATGTCATCATTCGTCACAGTCCACGTTCCGAACTTACGGATTACTTTTTTAGTCTGGTTCGGCCACTCCATTTGCCCATCCTCCAAAGATATTAGCTGCACCCACTCGTGCCGCCGCAGGTGTCGCATTTGGTGCAGGCTCCGCTGCGGACCATCGTCAGGGCTCCGCACTCGGGGCACGGGTCGCCTTCATAGCCCTTCTGCCTGGCGATGCGAATCTTCTCTTCCTTGGTGGTCGCCGGGGCGCGGGCGCTGATGACCGTGTGACCATTACCATTACCGTTACTGTGGCCATTCGTGATCATCGGCTTCACGTGCAGCGTCCGCGGGGCCATGATCGGCGAAATCTCTTCCGCGTCGGCATCATAGGTCCGCTCGCTGATCACTTCCTCATTGACATAGTCGTCGTCCTCGTCGTGGAGGGCGTCGCCGCGGAGGTCTTCGGGCATCACGTGGGCCAGGTCGTGGCGGCCGAGATAGGTGATGGCGAGTTCGCGGAAGATATAGTCGATGATGCTGGTGCTCATCTTGATGTAGGGGTTGCCCTGGACGATGCCGTTGGGCTCGAAGCGTGTGAAGAGGAAGGCATCGACAAACTCGTCGAGCGGCACGCCGTGCTGCAAACCGAGGCTGACAGCGATGGCGAAGCAGTTGGTCATACTGCGGAAGGCGGCCCCTTCCTTGTGCATGTCGATGAAGATTTCGCCGAGGGTGCCGTCGTCGTATTCCCCGGTGCGGATGTACATTTTGTGCGTGCCGATGCGGGCTTTCTGCGTGTACCCGGCTCGGCGATCGGGCAGTCGGCGACGCTTGGCCAGATAGCGATGCACGATCCGCTCGGTGATCCGCTCCGCGGTGCGGACCGGTTCGCTCTTGCGATCGTCGGCGTCGGGATGCACCGCCGCGAGCAGAGCCGCTTCCGGAGAATCCGCGACACTGTTGAGCGGTTGACTCAGCTTGGAGCCGTCGCGATAGAGAGCGTTCGCCTTGGTCATCAACTGCCAACTCAGCCAATACGCTTTCTTCACGTCGTCCATGCTGGCGTCGTAGGGCATGTTGATCGTCTTGGAGATTGCGCCGGAGATGTAGGGCTGGGCCGCGGCCATCATGCGGATGTGGCTCTCCCAGGCGAGGAAGCGTTTGCCGAGCTTGCCGCATTTGTTGGCGCAGTCGAAGATCGGGTAGTGCTCGTGCTTGAGGTGCGGAGCCCCTTCGACGGTCATGCTGCCGCAGACGTAGAGATTGGCTTCGTCGATCTGCGACTTGGTGAAGCCGAGGTGGCTGAGCAGGTCGAAGCTGGGGGCGTTGAGAGCCGCTTCGGGGATGCAGAGCGTGTCGCGGAGGAAGTCTTCGCCGAGTGTCCACTTGTTGAACACAAATGTGATCTCAAAGGCACCCGGCATGGCGGCTTCGATCTTGGCGAGCACGGCGTCGGTGAAGCCGATCGCCTTGAGGCTGGCGGGGTTGATGTGCGGGCAACCGTGCAGACTGGCGGCCCCGCGGCAGTAGCGTTCGATGTCATCGATCTGCCACGGCGCATAGCCGAGGCGAGCAAGAGCCGGGGGCACGCTGGAATTGATGATCTTGAAGTACCCGCCGCCGGCGAGCTTCTTGAACTTCACAAGTGCGAAGTCGGGCTCGATGCCGGTGGTGTCGCAATCCATGACGAGGCCGATGGTGCCGGTGGGCGCGATCACGGTGACTTGGGCGTTGCGGAAGCCGTGGCGTTCACCGAGGGCGAGCATGCGGTCGCTTTCGCTGCGGGCCGCGGCGAGCAACTCCGGCGGGCAGGCCCGTGGATCGATGCCGACCGGCACCACACTCAGGCCCTCATACTCCGCCGGTGCGGCGTTGTATGCGGCACGGCGGTGATTGCGAATCACCCGCAGCATGGCATCGCGATTGGCGTCATAGCGGGCAAACGGCCCGACTTCCGAAGCCATCTCGGCACTGGCGGCGTAACTCCCCGCGTGCATGATCGCCGTCAGAGCGGCACACTGAGCCCGGCCTTCCGGCGAGTCATACGGGATCCCCTGCACCATCAGCAGCGCGCCCAGGTTGGCGTACCCCAAGCCCAGCGTGCGGAAGTCGTACGACTTCTGCGCCACCGGCGGGCTGGGAAACTGAGCCATGTGGACGCTGATTTCGAGGATCAGCGTCCAGATGCGGACCGCGTGCTTGTAGCTGTCGATGTCGAATTTGTCGGCGTTGTAGAAGCGGATCAGATTCAGCGACGCCAGATTGCAGGCGGTGTCGTCGAGGAAGGCATACTCCGAGCAGGGGTTCGTGGCGTTGATGCGGCCATCAGCCGGGCAAGTGTGCCATTCATTGAACGTCGTGTCGAACTGCACGCCCGGATCGGCACAACTCCACGCCGCGTAGGCGATCTGCTCCCACAGGTCGCGGGCTTTCATTGTCTTCTTCGGCTTCGGTGCACGACCGTCCTTCGCGGCTACCTCCAGATCGGTTCGCCAGTACAGATGCCACGGGCCGTCGTTTTCGACCGCTTTCATGAACTCGTTGGTGATGCGGACGCTGTTGTTGCTGTTCTGCCCGCTGACGGTGTAGTAGGCTTTCGAGTTCCAGTCGGTGTCGTATTCATCGACTTCGATGCTCTGGAATCCTTGTCGGCACAGTTGCAGCACACGGGCGATGTAGTTCTCCGGCAGCATTGCGCCGCGGGCGTCGAGCACGGCTTTCCGCAGAGCCGCATTCTGCTTCGGATCATACTTGTTCTCGCAGTCCAGGCACGAATGCACCGCCCGCATGATCGCGTTCAGGTGCTTGTTCATCAGCCTCGAACCGGTGACGAGGTCGGCGACCTTTTGCTCTTCGACGACCTTCCAGTTCACAAACTCTTCGATGTCGGGGTGATCGAGATCGAGGACGACCATCTTGGCGGCACGTCGGGTGGTGCCGCCACTCTTGATGGCGCCGGCAGCGCGGTCGCCGATCTTGAGCCAGCTCATCAGGCCGCTCGA
>JBGSSZ010000604.1:0-9201 GCA_041736785.1 Limnoglobus sp. | reverse complement strand
GCCGGCGCGCTCCGCTGCAGCCACTCGGGCACGCCCGCCTCCGGCACCTTCACCGTCGCCACGGGCACACCAGCCCGACGAAAATACTTCTGCGCGAGGATATCCACCGCCACCTGGCTCCAACTCTCCGGCACGTGAATCTCGGCCTGCTCGAACACCACCGAGCCGTTCGGATTCACAATCTTCGACGTGCGGGGAACGAAGTTCAGGTCCGCGTAGGGGTCCGACCCAGTGCGGGTAAAGCGACGGCTGATCTGCATGCGTGACTCGTCGTGAGAGGTAACCGGACCGTGTTCCCTGGTCCCGTGCTGGGGGCTGACAATCCGGTGTCAGCATCCGCGGCGATCCAACGGTAACTACTCGCCAACCCGACTGCAATGTGAGATTGCCGAATGTCGGGAAACTCAAGTTATGGGGAGCTCGGCAGTCGACGGAGATCAAGCTCGGCTGCCCGCCTCAAGCCATCGCTCAGCTGAATGCAAAGTCGTGATCGCTTCGACAGTTAGCGCGGCGAGTCAACTTCCGGAATTCTTCACACTGACACCGGACTAGGGCTTTTCACCGCACCGGCCTCAGCTGCATTTTAACCGGGAGCTGAGGACCGCGCAAGAGTAGAAACTGAGACTCGTAGCACGTGCCGATCTACATTCTCTGCTCGTTCCCCGCCACGAACGGCAGCGTCAGGCCTTTCTGATCCTGATACTTCCCCTTCTTGTCCGCGTAGCTCGTGTGGCACGGCTCGGTCGCCTCCAGAAACAGGATCTGGGCGATGCCCTCCCCTGCGTAGATCTTCGCCGGCAGCGGGGTCGTGTTCGAGATTTCAATCGTCACCCGGCCACGCCACTCCGGCTCGAGGGGTGTCACGTTCACAATGATCCCGCACCGCGCATAGGTGCTCTTGCCCACACACACGGCCAGGATGTTTCGCGGGATGTCGAAGAACTCCACCGTCTCCGCCAGGGCGAAGCTGTTGGGCGGGATGATGCAGAAATCGGCCTCCACGTCGACGAAGCTCTTGGGGTCGAAGTTCTTCGGATCAACTGTGCTGCCCCACACGTTGGTGAAGACCTTGAACTTGCGGTCGACACGCACGTCGTAGCCGTAGCTGGTGACGCCGTAGGAGATGACACCGGGCCGGTGCTCCTGTGCGGCAAAGGGCTCGATTTTGATCCGCTTTTCGATGAGCCAGTCGGGCAGCACACCCATGGTTCACTCCGTTCGGCTGGTGCGACAACCCGAAGCATCGCTACAATCGGTGCATCGGGCAGAAAAGGAATTATATGAACGGCGTTCTGGCACTGGCGGTTTTCACGATCTCACCGACACTCGATCTGCCCACCGCCGCGTGGCAGATGGTGCCGCACGTCGACGGGGAACTGGTCGCACCCAAAGTGACCAAGACCAAAGCGGTCCTGTGCATCCCCGGGCTCTATCCGCATCCACTGCGGCCGGAGAGGGCGACCAAGCCGGAAATGCACCCGTGGTTCGAGCCCAAGGCTCCGCTGCTGGCGGCCCTCGCACCCGATTTCGATGTCTACGCTTTCGGCTATGCACAGACCCTGCCCGTCGATTCCGTCGCCAGCAGCAACGGCATGCGCGAGACCATCGCCAAGCTCAAGACGGCGGGCTATCGCGAGATCGTGCTGGTCGGCCACTCCGCGGGGGGCATCGTCGCGCACCAGTTCGCGGTGCGCTTTCCTGACAGCGGTGTGACCAAAGTCATCCCCGTCGCGGCTCCCTACAGCGGCTCCGATTTAGCAGAACTGAACGTCGGCCTGCCGTGGACGCAAGTCAGCTACATCAAAAGCCTGGCCCCGCAGCCGCGTCAGGCGACGCTCAAGGAAGACAAAGCGTTTCCCAAAACGATTGAGTACTGTGCGATGCTCTGCAAAGTGAGCCGGCTACCGAACGACATCATGGTGAATCTTGAGAGCCAGTGGCCACCGGAGGTCCGCCAGCAGGGACTGCCCGCGGCACTGGTGAATGCCAACCATTTCGAGGTGTTGAAAAGCACCATCGGCGTCAGCACAACCGTCGATCTGGCCAGCTCGAAGCTGATACGCTGGAGCGAGGCGGATACAGCCAAGGCGACCGCGATCATTTACAGCAAGCAGGCCGACGCGGCGGCACTCGCACCGCCCCGTCGCGAGCGGCCCATTCTCAAGCGCTTCGGCGACTTTCTCGAACGGCAGATCCGCGACCGGATCATGATTCCGGAATCCAAGGGGAAATAATGGCCTACTGGCTCTTCAAACAGGAACCCGATTGCTACAGCTATGCCGATCTGGAGCGCGATGGCGTCGCAACCTGGGACGGCGTCACCAACGCGCTCGCGCAGAAGCACCTGCGGTCGGTCAAGCCCGGCGACAAGGTGCTCTTCTACCACACCGGCAAGGACAAGGCAATCGTCGGCACTATGACCGTCAGCGAAGGCCCGGCGATGATCGACGAGAAAAACGTCGTCGTGCAGGTCACGCCACTCAAGCGATTCAAGTCCGCGGTGACACTCGCGGCGATCAAGGCGGATGACAGCTTCGAGGAGTGGGACCTCGTGCGGAACAGTCGCCTGTCCGTGATGCCGGTCACGCCCGCGATCTGGAAGCTCGTCACCGCAATGGGGAAAGCATGAAAGTCGCAGTGGTCACGGGCAGCGGAAAACGCCGCGTTGGCAGTCATGTGGTCGAGGCACTCGCGGGTCAGGGCTACGCGGTGGTCATCCATTACCACACCAGCGGCAAGGAGGCCGTGGCCAGCGCACGCCGGCTCACAAAAGCTGGCAAAACGGCTCTAGCTTGGGGCGGAAACCTGACTGATGAGGCGAAGGTCAAACGCCTGACCGCAGCCGTCCTGAAAGAGTACGGTCGCGTCGATGTGCTCGTGAACTGTGCAGCAGTGTGGCAGCGGAAAAAATTGGAGGACGTGACCGCCGCGGATGTGCGGACCAACTTCGACGTGAACACGCTCAGCACCTTTCTCACCTGTCAACACCTCGGCCTGGCGATGACCAAACAGCGCGAAGGCGGCTGCATTGTCAACGTCGGCGACTGGGCGATCGAGCGGCCTTATCCGGGCTATGCGGCGTATTTTCCATCCAAGGCTGCGATCCCGGGGCTGACGAGGACGTTCGCGGTCGAGTTGGGCACGCGGAATTCTCAAGTGCGGGTGAATGCGATTCTCCCCGGCCCGGTGATGCTGCCGCCCGATCTACCAACGGCGGAGCGAGAGGAAGCGATCGCCGCGACGCTGGTGAAGCGCGAGGGCTCACCCGCCCACATCGTGAAAGCCGTGCTACACTTCATCGACAACGATTTCCTCACAGGTGTGTGTTTACCAGTCGACGGCGGACGCACGATTTATGCGAATGGAAACTGAAGCACGAGCCGGAAGCGTTAGCGACGGGGTTGGCGGCTCCGTCGCTGACTCTTCCGGCTCGTGTAAACAGAAGCTCCTCGGCGTGTTCGTGCTGGCGCAATTCGCGGCTGTGTTTGTTTCCAACCTCGGTGGCTTCCTCAAGCCGTTGCCCGACGCGACGACTGGCGTGCTCCCACCACCGCCGGAGAAACCACTGGACTACGTCCGCTTCGCCGCCGACCGCTACTGCGAAGCCACCGGACAGCCGCAGGGATGGGGGATGTTCGACGCGGGTTCAATGCGCAACAGCGTGAGTTTGAAGGTTGTATTCGTGGATGGAAAGGGAAATACTCATGAACGCAGGGGTATTGCAGGCACGACCGAATCCGCACCGCGACATACTTGGCCCGCTGCGCTGAGTCGCCGGTTCGTCTACGAGGCGGCGTTTCTCGGTCGCGAACTCGTGCACACACCGCCAGTCCATCACCGCGACGACAACCAGTTCCATGACGATTGCAAGGACGAAATACGTATCAACAATGCTGCCTATGCGTCATTGATGAAGGGTATGGTACAACAGAAGCGTGACGTCTATCCGGACTATGTACCGGCCCGTGAAGTGGTGCTCTTCGTGGAATGGTTACCGACGCTCACACCCAACCAGCCGGGTCAAGTCGCCATGTACGACAGTCGCGTCGTCGCTCGTATGGTGTTGAATCAAACATCAGATGCACTGCCAGTCGAAGCATTCAGCCGTTATGTCAATGGTGAGCGAACATACACACGCTTCCAGTCTCCCGGCCCATGACGCCCCTTGGCCCCACCCCCTGGCTACCCGGTTCGCTCGGCGTCTGGCTCGCGGAGCCCATCCCGGCAGCACGCCTCCACACGCTCCGTGTCGGCTTCGCGGCAATGATGCTCTTCGATGTGCTTTTCCTCTACCTCGCCGACTACTCCGCCCTCTACGGCATCAATGGCTACACCAACCACGCCGTCAGTGACATTCACTTTCAGCCACACCGAGCGATCTGGAGCGTGCTGCGGGTGCTGCCACAGGGAAATCTCTGGCTGGCGGTCTTCATCATCTGGGCACTCTCCTGCGTCGGTTTGCTGCTCAACATCAAGCCGCGACTTTGTGCGGTCGTCGCGTGGGTCTGCTCCGTGTCGGTGCTCTACGCCAACCCGCTGATGCACAGCGGCGGGGATCGCCTGCGCTGCATTCTCTGCTTCGTGCTGATCTTCAGCCCGCTGCCGAGCCGTGCGGATGTCAGAATCAATCGCCTCGCCTGCGGCTGGCCGGCGAAGTTCATTCTTTTCCAACTCGCAATCATGTATTTCTTCGCCGGGGCCTACAAAATTCAAAACAGTGCCTGGCAAGATGGCACCGCTATGTATTACATCCTCAACAATGGCACTTGGTGCCTTGCTCCCGGCCTCTTCAACAGCCAGCATGAATGGATGCTGACTGCGTGCAAATATCTCTCGTGGGGCTCGGTTGCGTGGGAAATGTTGTTTCCAGTCTTGGTGATGATCCCGTGGACCCGCTGGCGGCTGGGACTTGGAATTGGCGTGCTTTTTCACATCCTCTGTGCGGTGTTCCTGCAGGTGAGCACGTTCCCGTGGTACAGCTTGGCGTGCTATCTGCCATTGGTGCCATGGGAACGCTGCCGTGTATTAAAATGAGTATTTCTTCACTTCATACTAATGACTACCAGCTACAAACTCTGACCATTCCGAATGCAAATAATAGTCAGTAGCTGGTAGTTGTCAGTTTGTAGAAATGGCATGCCAATCACTCGATGGCAGACTTTGTTGCGGCGAACAGTTCGTCTTGCTGTTCGACGAAAACTGTTCGCAGATCAAAGCAAACCAATCCCTCTTTGATGCGCGCCATCACTGCCGGCGTGCCGGTTCGCAGCCGTGTGGCCAGCAGGCTCTCGGCCATGCCTTCAACGCACACCGCAATCACGACCGTAGGGAATGCCTGATCCGGCAGCGAGCCGCCGCCGGCGAACGACTCATCGTCCCGCACCTCGACAGTCACGCCAGGGAGCGACCGCAAACGCTCCGCAAAAGTCTCGGACCGTCGTCTCAATTCCGCGAGTGGCAGGGCCAGCATCCGCAGTGTGGGGATGGAGTCCAGAGGCTGATCGCGATAGAGCGCGAGCGTCGCCTCGAGTGCGGCGAGCGTCATCTTGTCGCAGCGGACTGCCCGCATAAATGGGTTTCGCTCAATCGCTTCTATCCATTTTTGGCGACCGGCGATGATGCCGCACTGCGGGCCGCCAAAGAGCTTGTCGCCACTGAAGAGTGTGAGATCCGCGCCGGCGGCAATGCCCGCAGCAATCGTCGGCTCGCTCTCAAATGCAAACACCGATCCACTACCGACATCGTCGATCACGGGGATGCCGTGTTTCGCACCGAGCGTGGCGAGATCCTCGATGCTCACGCTTTCGGTGAAGCCGCGGACGCGGTAGTTGCTGCAATGGACCCGCATCAGGGCGGCGGTGTTCGGGCCGATCGCGGCTTCATAATCGCGGAGGCGGGTGATGTTGGTCGTGCCGACTTCGCGAAGCGTGGCCCCGCTGACGGTCATGATCTCCGGGATGCGAAAGCTGCCGCCGATCTCGATGAGTTGCCCGCGGCTGACGATGACTTCCTTGCCCGCGGCGAGCGTCCGCAGTGCGATGACGGTCGCGGCGGCGCAATTGTTCACGACCGTGGCGCTGTCGGCTCCAGTCAGTCGGGCGACCGCGGCACGGATCGGATTCTGCCGCGATGAGCGCTCGCCGGTCGCAAGGTCGAGTTCGAGTGCAAGGTAGCCGCGGGCGGCGTTGTACGCGGCCTGTGCCGCGGATTCTGCCATGGGAGCCCGGCCGAGGTTGGTGTGCAGCACGATTCCCGTGGCATTGATCACCGGGCAGTAGCGCAGTCGTTGGGCGTCAGTAGCCCGGCGGGCGATGCGCGTGAGCAAATCGTCGAGATTGAAATCCGCCATGGCGACCCGAGCGGCGTCGAGTTCGGCACGGATCGATTCTGTGAGAAGTGAGACCGGCACACGCTGCTGTACGGCTGCCAAGGCCGGATGCACGAGCAGTTTCGCCACCGACGGGATCTGCCGATACGGATTGTCATTCATGGACCGCGCGACTCTCAGGCTTCCGCCATCTTAGCGTCAGCCGTGCCACCCGCCTCGATCACCCGCACGATTTCCTCGGCGGAGAAACCCTTGTCGAGCATGGTTTTCTTGAGCACGGCCTGCTGCTCAGCCACGCGGGTCTTCCGCCAGTTCTTGATCAGCGTCTCGATCACGCCATACAGCCCGAAGGCGAGTGCCATGCAGACGACCGCGGCCCAGAAGGAAATATCCATGGCGGTGTTCCTGAGTGATCGAAGCTATTCGCTGGCCACTCCATGGCATTTTCACATTGCTGCAAAAATCAGGGGGAGATCTGGAGTGAGTTGAAAAATCGCGTCACGCCCTCGTCTGACTCACTGAGGGATTTTTCCCCTTCAACGCCGAACATCAGGACGCGGGATTGGGCAATCACAAGACGCAGATAGGTCGCTTTGCCATCTTTGATCATCGATACATTGCGGGCCGGAAACTCACCAACTGTAGTTTCACCCAGATCGCGCACTTCCGCACCGCCCAAGCCGCGCATGGCGTCCGCAATGCTCTTGAGAGCCAACTTCCGGTCCAGGATAGGAGTGCCCACAGGGATCATTTCCTCATAGACGAAATAAATTCGCGAACCATCGCGGCGTGCGACGACAGTGCCGCTGGACCCTTCCCTGCGGAATTGGGCACTGATCACGGAATCGTGCACGGGAGCCGCACCGGGGAATGAGCCGGAGTATCCATTACGGCTGTAGTTCACCCAATCGGTGGAATTCGCGGGCGTGAAGAGCCCGGTGCCTCCGTGGCGTCTGTTGATCTTGTCACCGACAGCCACGAATTGCAAAATCACCACAGCGATGATGAAGATGGTGGCAATGGTCCCGCCGATGCCGGCGAGCAGTGTGTTGTTGCTCTTCTTAGCTTTCTTCTTCTTGGTCTTGCGACGGGGCCGGTCGTCGAACTCGTCATCATCCTCGTCGCGGCGACGGCGGGGTCGATCGTCATCCTCGTCGCGGCGCGGCCGCCGCGCGACATCGCTCTCCGTCTTCCGAGCTGATCGTCGGGCGACCAGCGGCTCCTCCACCACCTCGAAGTCATCCTCGACGACTTCAAATTCCTCCGCGACTTCGCCGGGTACCAGCATCCGAGTCTGGCACTTCGGGCATTGGACTTTCCTGCCTGCGGCATGATCCGGAGCGGTCAGTTTATCCCCACAGCCGGGGCAGAGCATTGCGATGGACATTGGACGAGTCCCACAGGTGATGATGAGTGTGTGGTGTCCTGCACATTCTTTCATAGTGACAGTCAAGGCCTCAGTGCAGTCTCCGGTCCGGACTGCTGCTGGATTCGTGTGGTGCCGCCGTCCATTTGAAAATGGTAGCGATGCTCAAACGCGGCGGCGAAATCGTCATCGTGACTGACCACGAGCACCCGCGGTAGGTGCTCCGCGAGGGCGTGGAGTTCGCGGATCATTCCGGCCCGACCTTTGCGATCCAGGCTGCCGAAACCCTCGTCGATCATCAGGCAGGCCGGCTCGCGACGGCTGCCATGTTCGCTGAGCCCGAGGGCCAGAGCCACGGCGACGCGAAACCGCTGACTGCCGGAAAGGAACGCCACGGCGATCGGCACTCCGTGGATGGTCGCCTGAAGCTCGAGTGCCTTATCCGCTTCGCCATCGTCGGCGAGGACCAGCGTCATGTCGCGGCCGGAGAGTCGCTCGAGAAATCGATTGGCTGCGGCGACGATGCCGCGCTCCGCGTCGCGGACGAGTCGCCGTTGCAGACCGTCGCGACCGAGCAGATCGGTGAGCCGTTTCCAGCGGGCGAATTCCCGCTCGGCACGCAGGGCACCTTCATCGAATTTCGCTTTGGAGTCCTGGAGTTCGTGGTGCTGCCGCACGATCGCCCGCCAGTTCGCGGCATCGCTTTCCAGCACTTGCAATTCGGTTCGCAGACTTGCGAGCTTCGCGGTGACGATGTCCGGCGTGAGGCGTTCCTCGGCTGGAAACGCCTCCATCTCGGATTCGAGCCGCTGCACATCCGCTTCGCGATGGATCCGCGGGTCGGCATCGAGTTCTTTCAGACGCTCCGGCACGCGAGCCGCCCGCAATTCCCGCTCGGCGTCCTTCCACGTGTTGTAGTCGCTGAGCCCCGCGCTCTCGACCCGCATCTGCCAGTCGGGCGAAAGCTTCGCCATGGCGCGATCGATGATCTCACCGCAGTGTTCGCGCGTGCTCTCTTCGCTGCGGAGATGACCCGTCAGATCGGTCAGTTCGGTGAGGGCAGCGTGGCTCTCGCGGCTGAGTCGCTCGATCTCAGCATCAGCGTCAGCGAGCGTACGTTTGCCGGCCTTCACCGCGGCGGCGAGTGTGGCTTCCTCCGCGTGACGGGCCTGCTGCTCTTCGCGTAGTCCTTCGGCCTGCGCCGGAAGTTGGCTGTTCAGTCGCGCGAGTGCCGCGGAGGTCCGCTGTCGCTGCTGGTCTAGCACACCCCGTGCGGCGTCCTGCTCGCGGAGTCGCTGGACCTCACGCTGGACCTGTGTGAGTTGGCTGCACTCGGCCTGCAGTGCGGTCAAGGCGTCGGCGTCGATAGTCGTGTGTCCCGCGGCTGCGAGGACCTCGGAGGCGATTCGATCATGATTGGCGAGATCGTGCGAAGCCGTGGTGTGGATGTGCGATTCCTGTTTGTAGTCCTGCCGCAGGACGACAAGTCGTTCACTCGATTCTGCAG
>JBGSSZ010000594.1:0-15967 GCA_041736785.1 Limnoglobus sp. | reverse complement strand
GGGCCGTCAGCGGGCGGAGGACGCGGTCGATCACGGCGTCGGCATCGTCGTGCGTGCGAAGCCGGGTGAGCATGTTGCTGCGGGCGATGCGGTCTTTGAAATCCACTATCGCACCGATTCTCACCTGCCCACGGTGTTGGAAATGCTGTCGCAGTCGTACACTTTGAGTGAGGGGGCCCCACGGCCGCTGCCGCTGGTGCTGGAGACACTTGCATGAGTGCTGATCCGCTGTTTATCGCTGCCGCGGCCGCGCGCAACAAAGCCTACGCGCCGTTTTCCGGGTTCAAGGTCGGTGCCGCCGTGCAGAGCTCCGACGGACTGATCTACACCGGCTGCAATGTGGAAAGCGCCAGCTATGGGCTGACGATCTGTGCCGAGCGCGTGGCGATCACGAAGGCAATTTCCGAAGGCAGCCGCAAGTTCATCAAGATCGCGGTCTACGCCGAGACCGAGGAACTCACGCCGCCGTGTGGAGCCTGTCGGCAGGTGCTGTGGGAACTTTGCGGCAACGTGGAAGTCTATCTGCTCAATCACAAGAAACAGATGGTCTGCTACATGCTGGGCGATCTGTTGCCGCTGGCGTTCGACGCCAGCATGCTGAAGCCAGTCGGCAGCACCGGGCCGCGACCGGGGATTTCGTAGGGAACCACGCCATGTCTGCTGTGCACGTCTCGAATCATCCACTGGTGCGGCACAAGCTGGCGATGCTGCGTGCCGTGGCCACGCCGCCGGTGCTCTTTCGCGGCCTCGTCTATGAAATCGCCCAGGTGCTGCTCTACGAAGCCACTCTCGATGTGCCGCTGACGACCACGCGAGTGACCACGCCGCTGGTGGAGTGCAACGCCGAATCGCTCGCGATCAAGATCGGCTTCGTGCCTGTGCTGCGGGCGGGGCTCGGCATGGCCAACGCAATGCTCGATGCACTGCCGGAAGCGACGGTCTGGCACATTGGCCTCTATCGCGATCACACGACGCTGAAGCCGGTGACCTACTACAACAAGCTCCCCGCGAAGCCGGACATGGACCTGGCGTTTGTGCTCGATCCGATGCTGGCCACTGGTGGCTCGGCGATTGAGGCACTGCGGCTGCTCAAGAATGCGAACACGCCGCGGCTGAAATTCGTCGGGTTGATCGCGTCGCCGGAGGGTGTCGCCGCGCTGCAGGCAGCACACCCGGATGTGCCAATTCACCTCGCCGCGATCGACGAGTAGCTGAACGAAATCGGCTACATCGTCCCCGGCCTCGGCGACGCCGGCGACCGGCAATTCGGCACGAATTGAAGCTCTCTTTGAGTCCCTTGCTTGCGCTGCGGACTGGTGCCTACTTCAGCACCCACGGCACGCCGGCTTTCACGATCTCCTCCTCAATTGCAGCCACGCCGTCAGCGATCGACTTCGCAGTCTTCACTGCTTCGCTGAGTGCCTTCTCCGCATATTCCAACTGCTGCTTCTGCGTGGTCGTGGGTGGTGCCAGTGCTCCGCTGTTGGCGAATGCGGCATAGTTCAAGCGATCGGCCACACTGTCCACGGTGTTCACGTTTCGGCCCCGCAGCAGGTTATCACCTGTGAGCGTGCGCTGTAGTTTGCGGATCGCCTGCTGCGACGTGATGATCTTCGCCCCGGCAGCGCCGGCGTCTTTCTCACTGGCGTCAATCGCACGCTTCATCTTCTCCAGTGTGTCCGATGAATCCTGAATCGACGCATTGATCAGCGACTGAGTCTGCCGGGCAGCTTTGACCTTTGTGTCGAACGCTGTGATCCGCTCGTATTCTTTCGCCGTGAGATTGGAAAGCGGGTCGGGGAGAATCTTCATGGTGGCGGGCTCACCGAGGTCAGTGCTTTTGCCGGCGGTGACGCGGATGAGTTTGGCGTTGTAGGTGCCGGGCATGGCGAGCGCGTTGCCGATCTGAAGCAGGTTCCAGGTCACGCGGTGAACGCCCGCGCTCGTGGGCACGCTGAGTCGCCGCACCACGGCCCCGCTCGCGTCGCTGATCACCAGCAAGGCGCTCGGCGTCTCTTCCTCTGCTTCCTTCCGCAGTTGCTCCGGCGTCGGCAACGGCGGATCCTTCTTCGCATTCTCGGCGGCTCGCTCCGCGTCTTTCCGCTTTTGCTTCAGGCTCTTGAAGCCCTCCTTCACGTTCACCACGAAGGTCGCGCCATAGTCGGGGTTGTCTGCCAGATAAAACGACGCACCCTGGAAGGCTTGGCCGCGGCCGCCGTACTGAGCACTCGGCACGTACAGCACGACATCCCGCGGCGGCAGCACCAGGTCTTTTTTCATCGCCTCCGGCGTCAGACTCCGCAACGCGGAGTAGTCGTCGATCACATAGAACCCGCGGCCGAATGTCGCAACGACGAGATCATCGTTGGCCCGCTGGATCACTAGGTCTTTGACCATGATCGTCGGCAGGCCGCCCTTCATGCGGTTCCAGGTCGTGCCGCCGTCGACGGTGACATACAACCCGAACTCGGTGCCGCAAAAAAGCAGCTTCGGGTTCACATGATCCTCGGCGAAGCTGTAGACCGTGCCACGCTCGGGGAGATCCCCGCTGACGCTGAGCCAGGTGCGACCGGCGTCGGTGCTCTTGACGAGGTAGGGTTTGAAGTCCCCCTTCTTGTGGTTGTCGAACGCGGCGTAGAGCGTCTTGGCTTCGTGCCGTGACGCGACGAGCTTGCTGACGTAGCATCGATCCGGTACGCCGGGAAACGCCTCGAAGCGCTTCCACGCGCCGCCATCGTTTTCGGTGACGCAGATCAGGCCGTCGTCGGTGCCGGCGTAGATGAGGCCCGCCTGCTTGGGCGACTCCGCCAGTGAGACGATGTTGCCGTAGAAGCTCGTGCTCACATGCTTGGCCACAGCGTCGACACCTTGAATCTTGCCGAAGACCGGCAGCTTGTCGCGGTCGATCTGGCGGGTGAGGTCGTCGCTGATCGGCTTCCACGAGTCACCGCGGTCGTCGCTCTTCCAGACGCGATTCGCCGCGAAGTACAGCCGCTTGCTTTCATTCGGGCTGATGATGAATGGGCTGTCCCAGTTCCAGCGCAGCGGCGGTTCGTTCGGTGCCGCCTGCGGTTGGATCTCGACGCGATTCCCGGTGCGACGGTCGAAGCGGCAGAGCCCGGCATACTGCGACTCGGCATAGACGATGTTCGGGTCGGTCGGGTCGACGGCGCAGTGGAACCCGTCGCCGCCCTGCACGACGTACCAGTCGCCGTTGTTGATGCCGTTGCGGCTGCGGTTGCGGACCGGGCCACCGAGCGTGAAGTTATCCTGCGTTCCACCGTAGACGTGGTAGAACGGCCCGCTGGCGGGATTCTGATCCACGGCCACATCGTAGAACTGCGTGACGGGCAGATTCGATTTGAAGTGCCAGTTAGCGGCGCGATCGAAGCTTTCGTAGATGCCGCCGTCGCAGCCGCAGAGGTAGTAGTCGGTGTTGCTCGGGTCGATCCAGAGCGCGTGATTGTCGACGTGCTTGGCCCGCTCGCCGAGGGTGCGGAGTGTGGCTCCGCCGTCGTCGCTGACCTGGATGAGAACGCTCATTGCGTAGAGCCGGTTCTTGTCGACGGGGTCGACGACGAGGTGGGAGTAGTATTGCGCCTGCTGGTCAAATGGGTTGCGCTTCTGCCAGGTGAGGCCTTTGTCCTGGCTGCGGAAGATCCCGCCCTGCCCCTCAGCGGCTTCGACGATGGTGTACATGGTGTCGGGCTCGCTGGGCGCGTAGGCGAGTCCGATGCGTCCGAGATCCCCGCCGGGGAGCCCGCCGACTTTTTTCCAGGAGCGGCCACCGTCGGTGCTGCGGTGCAGGGCCGATCCGGGACCGCCGTTGATGAGCGTCCAGACGTGCCGGCGGCGCTGGTAGCTGGCCGCGAGCATGATGTCGGGCTGGGTGGGATGCTGGATCAGATCGGTCACGCCGGTGTTCTCGTCGATGTCGAGGAGCTTGGTCCAGTTGCGACCGCCATCGGTGGTTTTGTAGAGCCCACGATCACCGCCCGCGGACCAGAGCGGCCCTTGAGCGGCGACGTAGACGGTGTCGCTGTCGCGGGGATCGATGACGATCTTGCCGATGTGTTCGCTGGACTTGAGTCCGACATTGTCCCAGGTGCGTCCGCCGTCGAGCGATTTGTAGACGCCGTCGCCGTAGGCCACGGAGCGCTGGGAATTGTTCTCACCGGTGCCGACCCAGACGGTGTTGGGGTTCTTGGGATCGAGGACGACGCAGCCGATGCTGAACGAGCCCTGATTGTCGAAGATGGGGGTCCAGGTGGTGCCGCTGTTGGTGGTTTTCCAGACGCCTCCGCAGGCGACGGCGACGTAGTAAGTGCTCCGGTCTTTGGGATGGACTGCGAAGCCGACGATACGACCGCTGGTCAGTGCCGGCCCGAGGGAGCGCAGCTTGAACGCGCCGACCGGGGGTTTGGGAGCATCCGCAGCGGACACGGTCGCGGAAAAGACGATGGTGATCGCGAGAACGCGGAGCATGGCAGACTCCAGAGAGATTCGGAAAGTGCGGACGCAGAGCGAAGGAATTCGCACTCCGCGAGCGGGGGATCGTCTGTAAAGTGATAGCAGACTGAGGGTGAAGAGCTATGACACTGCGGGCGTTTCTGGTGGTCTTTTTATCGTCGCTGCCGTTACAAGCGGACCCCGTGAAACTGGGCACGGCGAGCGCGGAACCACCGAAGGCGTGGGTCAGCGAGAAACCGCAGAATCGGCTGCGCTCGCATCAGTTCAAGCTCAAGAGCGCCGAGGAAGGCTTCGCGGATGCTGAGGTCGTGGTCTATCCGCAGTCGAAGCCCGAACCCGAGAAAGTCTTTCCCGGCTGGCGGTCGCAGTTTGTGGTCCCCGAGGCGAAGACCGCTGACGATATGGGCAAGGTGACCAAGTTCACCGCCGGCCCGGCGACCGTGCATCTGCTCGATGTCACCGGCACCTGGAAATATCGCGAGCGACCCAACGATCCCAAATCCAAGACCGAGATGCGCGACGACTACCGCGTGGTCTGGGCCGTGGTCGTGCTGAAAGACGAAGCTGCTCACGTCCGGTTCAGCGGCCCGTCGAAAGTGGTCGACGCGCACTACACGGGCTTCGAGAAGTGGCTGAAGTCGATCAATTGAACCTTGCAGGCGTTTGAGTCTCCGTATTCTTTCACATTGTCATTTCGAGGGCCGACACAACTTGCACACACGCTACCGCGGCCTGTCACTTCTGCTGACACTGCTTCTGTCGCCGCTCACGCTGGCTCAGGATCTGCCCACGCTCAAATGGGGTGGTGACAAAAATGGCGGCGCACCATTCATCTTCGAAGAGGATGGCCGACTGACTGGCTTTGAAGTCGAGCTTGCCGAGGCCTTTGCCAAAGAGCTTGGTCGTAGAGCCGTCTTCGTGCAGAACCAATGGGACAATCTCCCCGAGTTGCTCGATCGCCCCAATCAGGGCCGCAGCGACGACATCGACATCGTCATGAACGGCTACGAGTTTAGCCAGGAACGACACGCTCAGTCGCCCACGTCGGTGCCGTACTACATCTACACATTCCGCCTCATTGGTCGCAAAGACGACGACAGCATTCAATCCTGGCACGGCCTCAGCGAGGCCAAACCGCGGAAGAAAGTCGGCGTGCTCCGCGGCACCGCATCGCAACGCTATCTCGAACAACGCTATGGGGAAAAGATCGAGATCGTCCCCTCGGAGACGGTCACCGAGATGTTGCAACTCGTCAGCGACGCACGTGTGGACGCGACCGTACAGGATTCCCCCGCCGCGGACTACTACGTCAACAACGCCCGCTTTCCCAAGCTGCGCGTCGTCGACGAGCCCGTCGGCACCGGCTACTACGTCCTGCTCACACGCAAGAGTGACAGCGAACTCCGCGAGCAACTCAACGCGGCGATCCGCAAGCTGATCCGCACCGGTGAGCTTCGCAAGCTCTATCAGAAATACGGCCTCTGGAACGCGGCTCAGCAGCGACTCAGTTACCTTGCCGAGCAATCGTGGCCCGCGGTGGTGGACGAGCTTGGCGAGGAGGATCTGCGCTCGCGGCCGGCGATGACCATCAGCCGTCAGAACGTGTTCAAGAATCTGCTGTTGGCGGCGATAATGACGCTGCAGCTTGCATTCGTGTCATTCCCGCTGGCGATTGTATTGGGCATGCTGGTCGCCACCGGTCGCCTCTATGGACCTGCGATTGTCCGCATCCCCTGCATCATCTATGTCGAAGTGTTGCGCGGCACACCGCTCCTGCTGCAACTGTTCGTGATCTTCTATCTGCTGCCGCAGTTGGGCGTACTCGCTGAATCCGAGACACTCAGCAACTGGCTGTCGCTGGCCCCCTTCACCGCCGCGGTGATCGGGCTGGCACTCAACTATTCCGCCTGCGAAGCGGAGAACTATCGTGCTGGCCTGCTGGCCGTGCCCAAAGGGCAGATGGAAGCGGCACTCGCACTCGGGCTCCCCTGGCGGAGCGCGATGCGGCGCGTTGCACTCCCGCAGGCGATGCGGATCGTCATCCCGCCGGTGACCAACGACTTCATCGCACTGTTCAAAGACACCGCGATTTGCTCCAGCATTCTCATCGTTGAACTCACTGGGCTCTACTACCAGTACAAGACCTACCCCGGCATCGCGGTCGAACTCGCACTCGCAGTCGGCTTGCTCTATCTGCTCATGAGCTACCCGCTCTCCTGGCTGGCCCAGCGGCTCGAACGCAAGCTGACGCCCCACGACGGGGGCCGGCCATGATCCAGGTTCAGAACCTCACCAAGACCCGTGGCACGCTGAAAGTCCTCGACGATGTCAGCCTGACGATCCACGATCACGACGTGACCGCACTCGTCGGCCCCAGCGGCGGCGGCAAGAGCACGCTGCTCCGCTGCATCAACGGACTCGAGACCTTCGACTGCGGAACGATCACGGCTGAGGATGTAACGCTGACGCACGGCTCGCACGCGGAGAAATCACTCCTCGCACTGCGGCGCAAGGTGGGCATGGTGTTCCAGAGCTTCAACCTGTTCCCGCACATGACGGCACTTGAGAACGTCATGAGTGGCCCGCGATTCGCCCTCAGCCAGTCGCGGGAGCAGGCAGAAGCGACCGCCAAAGCGCTGCTGACGCGCGTGGGCTTGTCCGAGAAGGCCAACGCCCGCCCGGCGAATCTCTCCGGCGGGCAGCAGCAGCGGGTTGCGATCGCCCGTGCTCTTGCGGTTCAACCTGCAGCCGTACTCTTCGACGAACCGACGAGTGCGCTCGATCCGCAGATGGCCACCGAAGTGTTCTCGGTGATGAAAGACCTGGCCGCGGAGGGACTGACAATGATCGTTGTAACGCACGACATGGACTTCGCCGAACGGGCCACGGTCGTGCATCGCATGGTCGCGGGACGGGTCGTCCGCAGCGGATCGCCCGCAGACATTCTTCACGAACCGCACGCGTAAGCGACGGTGTTTGGGGTCAATATGACAAAGCAACTCATCCGCGTCGGGCACTCGCCGGACCCTGACGATGCGTTCATGTTCCATGCTCTGGCCAACGACAAGTTGCCCACGGGCGACCTGCAATTCACCCACGAACTGCAGGACATCGAGACGCTCAACCGCCGGGCCATGAAGGGCGAACTCGAAGTCTCGGCCGTCAGCATCCATGCGTATGCGTATCTGTCGGACAAGTATGCTCTGCTGCCGACAGGTTGCAGCATGGGGGATCACTACGGGCCGATGGTGGTCGCGCGGGACGCGATGACGCTCGACGACTTGAAGACCAAAACAATCGCTGTGCCGGGCACGCTGACGACGGCGTTTCTCGCACTGAAGCTCTGCATCGGCGAGTTCAAGTATGAAGTGATCCCGTTCGACGAGATCCTCGCCGTGGTGGAGGCGAAGAAGTTCGACGCGGGGCTCATCATCCACGAAGGGCAGCTGACGTTTCAAAACCAGGGACTCAAACTGATCGTCGATCTGGGAGTCTGGTGGCAGGAGCAGACCGGATTACCGCTGCCGCTGGGTGGCAACGTCGTCCGCAAGGATCTAGGCGCGGCGACCATGAGCGAGATCAGCCGCCTGCTCAAGCTCAGCATTCAGTATTCGCTCGACCACCGCCGCGAGGCACTGGAGTATGCGCTGCAGTATGCCCGCGATATGGACGTCGGCCTCGCTGACAAATTCGTGGGCATGTATGTGAACGACTGGACGCTCGACTATGGCGATCGCGGGCGTGCGGCAGTCCACAAACTGCTCGACGCCGCCTATACTTCCGGTGTCATTCCGCACCCCGCGACCGTGGAGTTTGTGGATTGACCTGGAGGCGGCCCGATGTCCGACGAAGACGAAGATCGCCCGCGCCGCCGCAGGCGTCGCACACTGGCGGAGATCGAAGCCGATTACGACGACGACGATGACGACGATGGCAATGTACCACAGCGTCGCCGCTACGATGACGACGACGACGACTTCGACGATGAGCCCGACCTCGGCATGCGGATGCTCATTCCCGTGGGGCTCTCCGGTTACGCCATCGCCGCGGGCTACCTCGGGCTGATCTCGGTGCTACTCCTCCCCGCACCCGCAGCGATCGTCTTCGGCATCCTCGGTATCAAGGACATCCAGCGCAATCCCAAGAAGCACGGCATGGGACGATGCGTCTTCGGCATTGTCATGGGTGGACTCATGCTCCTCGCCGTGGCGATTGGTGTGGTGTTTGCCATTATCAACAAGTGAGCGGCGATGATCTCGCTTTTCACCTTCAACGACCCCGCCCGCCGGTGCACCTACCGTCCGGACGAAATCTGTCGCATGAAGTACGACATCGTGGGCGAGATCACCGCTGCCGAATACGAAGCTCGAATGCTGGCCGGGTGGCGACGCTTCGGTCACTCGCTCTTCACACACGATTGCCCCGCCTGCTCGGCGTGTCAGTCGATCCGCGTGCCGACCGGCACGTTCCAGATGAACCGCTCCCAGCGGCGGGCACTCAAAGCCAACGCCGACCTCGCGATCACGATCCACGCCCCGGATGTCTCGAGCGAAAAACTCGAACTCTACGACCGCTTCCACGAGGCTCAGGAGGACCGTATCGGTTGGCCCAGCCGCGGGCCGAAAGATGTCGAGAGCTACTTCGATTCGTTCGTGCGGCAGCCGTTCCCGGTCGAGGAGTGGCAGTATCGCCTGAGTGGTCGACTCGTGGGTGTCGGCTACGTCGATCCGCTGCCGCAGGGTCTGTCGGCGATCTACTTTTTCCACGAACCCGAACTGCGCAGCCGTTCGCTGGGGACATTCAACGTGTTGAAAGTGATCGAGAGTGCGCAGTCGCGGAAGCTGCCGTATGTGCACCTGGGGTTTTTCGTGGAGGGGTGTCGGTCGTTGGAGTACAAAGGGCGATTTGAGCCGAACGAGGTGCGTCAAAGCGATGGCCGTTGGACACAAAACGATTAGCCGCGACGCAAAGGCTTTGCGCCGCGGAGCGCTGGGCGCTCACGAACCGCGAAAACTTTCTAACATATTCCCCGAACCATGTCGGCTGTGTCTTCGTAGCGGCAAGTAACCTCAGGGTCCGTCCATGGCAGAGAACGTCGTCGAAACGCGGAACCTCACCAAGATCTACCGCGACTTCTGGGGCCGCAAAAAGAAAACCGCCCTCAATGCGCTCGATCTCACCATTCAGAAAGGTGAGATCTTCGGCTTGCTCGGGCCCAACGGATCGGGCAAGACCACCACGATCAAGCTCCTCCTCGGCCTGCTCTTCCCCTCAGCCGGGGATGCCTTCGTCTTCGGCGAGTCCGCGGCCAAGGTCGAGAAAAACGAACGCATCGGCTATCTCCCCGAGGAATCGTACCTCTACAAGTTTCTCAATGCCGAGGAGACGCTCGACTTCTACGGCCGTCTCTTCAACATCCCGAGCGAGACCCGCCGCACCCGGGCCGCGGAACTCATCGACACCGTCGGCCTCGCCAACGACAAGAAACGCATCCTCCGCGAATACTCCAAAGGCATGCGACAGCGCATCGGCCTCGCGCAGGCGCTCATCAACGATCCCGACCTCGTCATCCTCGACGAGCCCACCTCCGGCCTGGATCCGCTCGGCACCCGCTGGATGAAAGATCTGATTCTCGATCTCAAAAAAAAGGGCAAGACGGTGCTCATGTGCAGCCACCGGCTCGACGACGTGCAGGACGTTTGCGACCGCATCGCCATCCTCTACGGCGGCGACTTGCAGGAACTCGGTGCCGTCGATCGCCTCGTCGAAGATCAGAAGCGGCTCGAGGTTCGGGCCACCGGCGTCGAACTCACCGACCCGCTCAAGCACGATCTCGAAGCGGTCTTCAAGAAGCACGGCGGCAAGCTCGAAAGCTTCGGTCACCCGACGACCACACTCGAAGATCTCTTCCTGCGGATCGTGGAAGAATCGAAAGCCCGGCCCGGGCGGCGCTATTTGCCGCCGGCACTGTGATTTTCCACAAACTGCAGGCTACGAGCTTCAAGCGGACATGAGCCCATCGGTCGTTTGTCAGAGTTCGTAGCTGGTCGTTTTCAGTTTGAAGTATTGGAGACACCCTTGAATCTCTTCGGCGTGCTGCTGCTCGATCGCGAACCGCTGAGTTTGACCGCGGTGCCGGGGCTCGTCATGGCCTGGCTGCAGGACGCCGGCGGCTTCGCCGCGCTCGGGCTGATCATCTACCTGCTGGCTGTGATGCTGGCCCCGAAGGACCAACCGGCGTCGCAAAAGCTGCGGATGCCCGTGACCGGTTTCATGGTCGCGATGGCAGTGTTGAGCCTGCTGACCTACGCCCTGATGGCCGCGGCGTGGGCGATGGGCAAGGGCGCGACACCCGCAGACGAATTGCTCCCGCCAGCCCAGGTGGGCGAAGCGATCAAGTACGTTCCGCCGACTGTTCACTGGCACCTGCAGCCTATTCTGCTCGCACTCGGCGGACTCTTCGCCATCCTCGGCATCGCTCAGCCGTTCGTCCGCGATCTCTTCAAGCTGCGCTTCCGCCGCATCATGGCCCTCGGCAAAATCTGCTTCAAGGAAGCGATCCGCAATCGCATCTTCCTCGCGTTCCTCGTCTTCCTTGTCTTCTTCCTGTTCCCCGTCAGTTGGGTCGGCACCGTCAAACCGGAGGATGAACTCCGCTCGCCGATCAACATTCTGACGACGGGCAAGAACATCTTCCTGACCATTCCGTTCCTGATCCTGGCCGCGTTTGCCATCCCGAACGACATCAAGAGCAATACGCTCTACACGATCGTCACCAAGCCCGTCGAACGCTTTGAGATCGTGCTCGGCCGCTTCCTCGGCTACTCCGCACTGATGACCTTCGTGCTGCTGATCATGGTCAGTCTGAGCGTGATCTACGTCTACACCATCACACTCGACCCGCGAGCGAAAGAGGAGACGTTCAAGTCCCGGGTGACTGCGCGCGGGAAGATCAACTTCATGGCATCGCGTGGCTTCACCGAAGGCACCAACGTCGGTCGCGAGTTTGAATACCGCAAGTACATTGGCGGCTCGCCCGATACCCGCGAGCGAGCGGTCTGGTCCTACGACTCGATCCCCGGCAACCTGACCCGCAGCGATCGCGACAGCGTGCCGCTCGAATACACTTTCGACATCTTCCGGCTGACCAAAGGTGACGAAAACCGCGGCGTCGATGTCAACATCCGCGTCTGTGCCTGGCAGACCGGGCAGTACCCCTCGCCCACCAAAGGCGACGGCATCTGGCGCTGGACCGACCCCGCCAAGCAGAAGCAATACGAAGACGAACGCGCTCAGATCAACGACAACCTCAAGGCAAACAAGTACGGCCCCGGCTACGACTCGACTCTCAACTACGCCCGCCCCGGCACACCGACCTGGAAGCTCGTCAGCGATCTGGCAAAGAAGTACGGCTTCTATGAAGTGCCCTCAGTCGAGGTCTACGACTTCCGCACCGGCTCCGTGCCGATCCCCGTAGGCGTGTTCCAAGCCGCAGCTGAGGGTGATCCGAAGAATTCCGAGGGTGAGGTGATCCCGCGGCTGCAGGTCTACATCAAGTGCCTGAGCCACGGTCAGATGCTCGGCATGGCCGAAGCTGATCTCTACCTCGTCGAAGGCCAGCGGTCGTTCGCCGAGAACTACTACAAAGCGTCGTTTGGCCTCTGGTGCCGACTCGTGATCGTGATTGGCATCGCGGTCACGCTGAGCACTTATCTGGCTGCGATGATCGCGCTCATCGGCACGCTCTTCCTCTATCTGAGTGCGTATTTTGCCGAGCACATCGCCGACATTGGTGCCGGCACCAGCATCGGCGGCGGGCCGTTCGAGAGCACGCTGCGCATGGTCCGCGGCGAGTCGCCAACCATGCCGCTCGACCAGAATACCGGAGCCCTCGGTGCGATCACCTGGGGCGACGCTGCCTATTCGTGGTTCTTCCGCCGCTATGCCAACATTATCCCCGACGTCGATGCCTTCGCGTGGTCCGACTTCCTGGCGGAAGGTTATAATGTGAGCTGGGAATACCTCGTTGTGAATTTCCTGATTCTGGTGGGCTATCTGCTGCCGTGGGGCGTATTGGCCTATTATCTGATGCGTAATCGCGAGGTGGCGGCGTGACGAATCCCAACCAGAAAGCCGTGCAGCGACGGCAGATCATCTACATCGGCCTGATCATCGCTCTCTTGACGCTGAGCCTTATTTGGCGCGGCAAGGAGAGCTTCCGGCTGCCGTCATTCGTCGCGGACTACAACCGCGTCGGAGCACTGCATCAGGCTCGCCGCACCCACGATTTCAAAGAAGTACCCGCCGCACAGAGCCCGATCAATGTCGTCGGTGACTGGCTCGCCAGCCGCACGATCCTCGAACAGGCCTCGCGCGAGTCGCTCGATCTCCGAGAAGTGGATCAGGGGGACGCCGAGGTCGATGCCGCGTTTGTGCGACTGACGCTCACCGGCAGCCGTGGCCTCGCCGTGACCTACCTCTGGCGGCAGGCGATGGAATATCAGAAACGCAATGAGTTCCACAAATTCGAACAGACCGTCAACGCCGTCGTCCGCCTCCAGCCCAACTTCACCACCCCCTGGCTCTATCAAAGCTGTAACATCAGCTACAACGTCAGCGTCGAAAACGACCGCCTTACGGACATGTACTACTACATCGCCCGCGGTATCGAACTGCTGGCCAAAGGCGAACGCCTCAACCGCGACTCGCCCGATATGCGCTACTACATCGCCTTCTACTACCAGAACAAATTCAGTGTCAGCGACAAGGTCACGACTCTGCGATCCATGATGCAACTCTCCGCGATCAAGCCTTCGGAGCGGAATCCGAACGCAATGCGCGATCAGAGCGATCCGACCCAGCGCGAAGCGTTCCAGAACTTCGTGCGGAAGAATCCGCAACTCTGCCGACGGCTGCGTGAGAAGCTCGGCTACACGCAGCCCAAGCAGATCGTGCAGTTTCTGGACGACAACGAGCGCGTGCCGACCCGCTACGACCGCGACCGGCAGGACGCGGTGATGAGCCCGAACGAGCAGTTCCCTGCGTTGCCACCTCGATTCCCCGAGGGGCCGGGCGAACTGCACCCCGGCGTCGCCGAACTCGACGACACTTTCGATGCCTTCCTCGCGGCCCGGGCGTGGTTTCTTTACAGCCTGACGGTCGTGCCGCCGCCGACGAGTGAACCGGATGGCCCGCAACTCAAGGCCGCGGACCGCTTCCGCTATCGCATCCCGAAGGCCCCGACGCTGATTATTTTCCGTCAGGGTGCACCGCGGGCACAAACCTATTTCGCCGAGCGGCTGCAGACCGAGGGTTGGTTCGATGCGGACACCCGTTGGTATCCCGATGAGCGGGCGGACTCGCGTGCGGAGACCTGGTTCGGCGACCGCAATGACGTCAGCCGCGGCGATGCACTCGGCAACCGCGGCGAAGCTCTCGCCAGCAACGCCTCATCCCGCGAAGCCTGGGCCAAGTCCTTTGCCATGTGGGCACTCCACGGCGAGCAAAACGGCCTCCGCTTCTCGCCCGCACAACTGCTCAACTATCAGGAGCTTGCCCGCTCCGTGCCGGACGACGACCGACTGTCGATGCTCAACGACGAGCAACTGAAAGCAGCCGGGTTCCGCCGCGAGCAAATTCGCGCACGCAACATCCTCAACGCCTACGACCGCAATCGGAACATGACGAACATCGGCTACTTCCTGGCGGTGACCGAGGCCGAGCAGGATCCGCAGACGGTGAAGGCCCGTCAGAAGCTCTTTGACGCAGCCCAGACCGAGCAGGCCGGCCGCAAATCGGAGGCGATCACACAATATGTGGATGCACTCGCGGCTTGGCGGCAGGTGCTGCTGCGGTTCAAGGACTTCCATCGTGCTGACAAGCCGGAGGAAGACACCTACGACATGGAGTTGAAGCTCGTAGCTCTTCTGGAGCGGAGCCCGGAGATTCAGGAGCGGGCTCGCGGTACGGCCCTTGCCATGCAGGCGATGATGCCCTTCGCACACGAAGCCGTGGTCGCGTACCCGCCGGTGCCAGATTTCGCCCGTGAGATCGCGGAGCGTGAAGCCAACCTCCGCATCGCCGCCGAAGATCCGCGGGTGCAGGAGCGGGTCGATGCTCTCATGAGCGACAAGAAGGACGACGCCGCGATAGCAAAAGACTGGCATGTGGTGCTGAAGTGGAAGCGGGCGATCGCTGCGGAACTGGCCAACCGTGCAG
Source organism: Limnoglobus sp. (assembly GCA_041736785.1). GTDB lineage: Bacteria > Planctomycetota > Planctomycetia > Gemmatales > Gemmataceae > JBGSSZ01. The sequence goes on along the minus strand of JBGSSZ010000594.1, from coordinate 1,279 downwards.
CGGAGAAACCGCTGACGAGCCCAGAGAGACAGAAAGCGGCGGATGAGCCGCGGTGGCGTGCGAAAGCGGTGGAAGCGTTCCTCGTCGCCGGGACCAAGCCCACAGCGTGGGCCGAACTGAACCAGGCCCGCGACGAAATCGCCAAAGCCGTGGTCGAGCGCGAGTTCGACTGGCTGCCCGAGTACCGCGACAACTTCAAAGACGACAGCAACCGCTGGGTGCGTCCGGAAGCTGTCCGCATCGTGAAGCAGCGACTGAATCTGATCCGTGCTAAGCCCTCGGATCCCAGCACCGAATCGACTACGGAATCGCGATAGTCGATAAAACAACCGAATGCCCACAGCACTGGCGATTCTTGCCCACCCCGACGACATCGAATTTCTCTGTGCCGGGACTCTGCACCGGCTGCATCGCGAGAAGCAGTGGACCATCCACCTCGCGACGATGACCCCCGGCGACTGCGGGTCGGCAGAACACACCCCCGCGGAGATTGCCTCGATCCGCCGAGCGGAAGCCGCAGCCGCGGCCCAGTCGCTCGGTGGCGAATACTCCTGCCTCGATGAACGCGATCTGCGAGTGATGTACTGCGAAGCCGCACTGGAGAAAGTTGTGCGGCTCATCAACCGCACGGCCGCGGACATCGTCTTCACGCACAGCCCCGACGACTATCACCTCGACCACGAACAGACCAGCAAGCTCGTCCGCGCCGGGACCTTCGCCGCACCCATTCCAAACTTTCTGCACGAACGGCACGAGCACCCGCCACTCGCACACATCCCGCATCTCTACTACTGCGACCCGCTGGAAGGCAAGGACGCGTTCGGCCATGCCATCGAGCCGGGCTTCCGCATCGACATCACGACCGCCATCGATGCCAAAGCCGCCGCCCTTGAGTGCCACGAAAGCCAGCGGGCCTGGCTGCGAAAGCACCACGGTGTCGACAGCCTCGTGGACAGCATGAAGTCGTGGAGCGCCGAACAGGGCCGTCGCGCGGGCGTGCCGCATGCAGAAGGCTTCCGACAGCATCTCGGCCACAGCTATCCGCAGGGCAATCTCCTGGCGGAGCTGCTGGGAACTGTGTGAACCTCTCGTGAAGTCGCGGCGTCCGATTCTTGACTCAATCGGACCGTTAGCATAATCTCTCTGAGAAACTTGTGTTTTCCGCTGGACTCAGTCTCAGTCGGACCCGCGATGTCCTCTTGTGAGCAGGTCACCATGACCCCGTCGGATGAAACGTCGAACGAACCCGTCCCCCCGCTCACACCCGAGCCCGACACGG
>JBGSSZ010000562.1:0-6156 GCA_041736785.1 Limnoglobus sp. | reverse complement strand
TAGGCGAGGTCGTCAGGCCGGAGGCGATCGCGGTTCGCGCGGCGAACGCGCAAAACATGCACTTCGCCCCCTCGGACCTCATACAGGATGTGCCACGAACCGCTGCGTTTCCCAAACGGACAGATGCGGATCTCATGTCCAAGATCCGCGGCATCCTCAGACACTCCAAAGCGAAAAGGCAACTCTTCCAAGCCGGATATGGTCGCTCGTATGCGGTAGTACCAATCCATCAGTATGACAGGGTCAACTCCATGAAAGTATCGCAGAACCTGTCGAAGGTCTGCTTCTGCACTCTCATGCACGACCATTTGGTATTTCATTGATTGGGCGGCCACGGGATATCAAATTCACGGGCCAGTTCATCCAAGACTTCTTCCGCAGGTCGACCACGACCCGCCTTCATGTCTGCGATCGACCGTAGAAGTCCGATTCGGAATTCCTCATCGCTCTCCTGGGGGAACGAGTCATCCTGAATCAAGCTTTCGACATATTCGGAAACACTCTTGAACCCCGAGGCCGTGGCTCGCGACTGGGCGAGAGTCAGTGTCGGTTCTGAAATCGTGATGCTCATAAAAGTCTCCCAACTTACTTTAACCATGCGTTGGAGAAGTGTCTATTCCGAAGCCACCCGCTCCAGCACCCACAGCGGGCCGCGGCTTTCGAGCCACCACTCGGCGTCCGTCGCTTCGCGGACTTTCAACAGCATCTCTTCATCAAACCGCAGCACCTCGCCGGGCTCGAGCGTCAACTGCATCTCTTTCAGGTAGCCCAGAAGACCGCTGAAGAGGCGAAACGTGCTCTGGCCCTCGTCGTGGGTGGCAGCGTGATAGGCGAGATTCGGAAGACCCAGCCGCGGGCAGGCGAAAGTCCGCATCCAGACACCGGAGACATCGCCGAGAATGAGTTTGACGAAGCCGCCGTAGAGGAACGGGATCGGCAGAGCACGCAGCACCGTGAGCATGTCTTCGCCGTCGGCGTCGGGCAGCAGGTCCGTGCTGAGGATCGCCGTGCGGGCTTCCTCGTTCAGCGTGACCATCGCGCCGAACTCCGCGAGGCCACCCGCCACAGCAGCAAGGGCCACGAGTTGCTCGAGCGGATCGTCGACGAAGCCCGCGTAGTAGAGCAGGACATGCCCGGCGTGGGCCTTGGCATCGGTTTTGACCTCGGGCGGCAGCAGCGCGGCTTGCAAACAGCCCTCGATCGCGTTCGCCGGCATCGGCGCATCGAATGATGCGACTCGCACCACATGCTGACCCCAGCCGATCAGACCCAGCCGGCTCGCAGGCGGGCCGCTGCTCGAGAGCAGTTCCTCATGCCGCGGCACATCGCTTACGGGCATGAGTTCCACGGTCGCCGCGGCCAGATCGATGTGGTACGCCCGCAGCACGGCGGCGAGGTGTTCGGCGGCCGCGCTGAACGGCTCTGCGAAGAGCAACTGCAAACTCGGCGGATCGGCGATCCCCGCATTCGCTGCCAGCGTACCGGTCACAAAGTCCGGTGGCGCGGTCCCGCCAAAACGCTCGAAGAAGTTCATCCGGTTCTTCTACGATTTCACTCCGGTTCTGGTATCATCGGCAGTACCGCCGGTTCCCCTTTCCCCGAGGTTACCATGCTGTTTGAACGAGGATCGCTGTCGCGTCGCGGCTTCATGACCAAGTCCGTGGCCACGCTCACTGCCGCCGGTCTGCCGCTCTGGTACGCACGGGATGTGTTCGGTGCCGACGCCGCCGCAACCGCGGCGAACAAAAAAGTCGGCGCCAATGAGAAGCTCAACATGGGCGTGGTCGGCGTCGGCCCAAGCCCACGGCGATCCAATGCCCTCTACGGTGCAGCCAAGCGGTTCAAGCACGTGCAGTTCACCGGCGTCTGCGACGTCGACGCACGCCACGTCAAACACGCCATCGGGCAATACGGCAAAGACAATTACACCGTCAAGGGTCACAAAGACTTCCGCGAGATCACCAGCTCCAAAGACAACGACGCCCTGATCATCGCGATCCCCGATCACTGGCACGCTCTGGTGGCGATCGACGCCCTCAAGAACGGCAAGGACGTCTACTGCGAGAAGCCGCTGACGCTGACGATCCAGGAAGCTGTGATGCTGCAGGACGCGGTGAAGAAGAGTGGCAAAGTGCTGCAGACTGGCTCGCAGCAGCGGACGGAGATGGGTGGCATGTTCCGGCTCGCGGCGGAAGCGGTCCGCGACGGACGCATCGGCAAGGTCAAGAAAATCGAATGCCGGATCGGCAGCAACCCCACCAGCGGGCCGATCCCCGAAGCTCCCGTGCCCGAAGGACTCGACTGGGACATGTGGCTCGGGCCGACGCCCAAGGTGCCTTACCGCCTCAGCAAGGACAAGCGATTCACCAACTGCCACTACGAGTTCCGCTGGTGGCTCGAGTACAGCGGCGGCAAGATGACCGACTGGGGTGCCCACCACCTCGACATCGCACAGTGGGCTCTCGGCATGGACGGCTCCGGCCCCATCGCCGTCGAGCAGATCAGCGCCAGCGAAATGCTTGACAGCGGCGACGGGTACAACTGCCCCAAGGATTTCAAGGTGAAGTACACCTACGCCAACGGTGCGGAAGTCATCGCCATGAGCGGCGGCGGCACGGAAGTCAAAGGCCTCGTTCGTGCCGACGGCAAACCCGTCATGAAGACCGTCACCAAAGACGGCAAGCGCGTACAGGTGCCCTCGGATGCAATCGGTGGCAGCGACAACGGCGTGATGATCTTCGGCGAGGATGGCACCATCTTCGTCAGCCGCGGCGTCCTCCTCGCCAGCGATGCCAAGATCCTCAGCGAGCCGTTCAAGCAGGATCCCATGCTCTACACCAGTCGCCCGACCGATCACATGGGCAACTTCCTCGACTGCGTGAAGACCCGCGGCACACCCATCTGCAATGCCACCGTCGGCGGCGGCTCCGTGATCGTTTGCCACCTCGGCACCATTGCTCTGCGACTCGGCGGCAAGTACACCTGGGATCCGAAAGCGAACACCTTCACAGGTGCGGGAGCCGAGAAAGCCAACGCCATGGTCTCCCGCGAAATGCGTGGGCCGTGGAAGCTTGAGGTTTAGCCCCGCAGGCTCTCCCCTCCGACTGGGAGTGAGGGGAGAGCTCTCATATATTTTTCATGGCATGAACCCTCTGCCGCGGAGAGCGTAATACTCGATAAATTCGGTGCTTGTGGCACACAGACGGAACTGCCAGACCTAATGTGACGGAACGACCGTAACTCTGACCGCGTCAGGAAGGTATGATACAGGAATCTTCTCCGCACCTTCACACCTTGAGTGCTCCACCTATGCGCTCCCGATCTGCTGCCTGCCTGCTCCTCATCGCATTTGCCACGCCGGTTTTTGCCGACGCGGTGAAATGGGACGTCTCCCGCACGACCGCACCCGACAGCGTGGAGGAGCTCAAAGCTCTCCAGGCCACGGTGAAGAACATGGTCGAGAAGACCACGCCTGCGACGGTGGCGATCCGCTATGAAGTGGGTGCTGGCAGCGGAGTGATCGTCAGTGACGACGGCTTGGTGCTGACGGCGGCGCACGTTGTGAGTCGCCGCGGCAACACCGGGAAGCAGAGCAACCGGGCCATTCTGCAGCTGGCAGATGGCTCCACGATTCGGGCACTGGTACTGGGCCGCAACTCCCGCATGGATAGCGCCATGCTGAAAATCACCGACAAGGTGCCCAAGAATGCCAAATGGCCTGGCGCTTCCGAGGGTAAATGGCCCCACGTCGAGTTGGGCAAGTCCGCGGACCTGAAGAAAGGGCAGTGGGTCGTCGCTCTCGGGCATCCTGGCGGGCCGAAGAAAGATCGCCGGGCTCCGGTCCGGCTCGGTCAGATGGTCAAAGTCACAGAAACCGGCAGCCGCATCGCGTCCGATTGCACACTCGTCGGTGGGGACTCAGGCGGGCCACTCTTCGACCTCAACGGTAAGCTCCTCGGTATCCATTCCAGCATCGGCAATGACCTCACACAAAACTTCCACGTCCCCATCAACAACTACGAGAAGGAGTGGGAGCGGCTCCGTCGGGGTGACACGATCGGTGCCCGTGCCGATGGTTGGATCGGTCTGACGCTGGCCGGAAACGACGATCGCGACAAGAACTCCAAGGAGCTGCCCCGCAGCGAGGCCAAGCCGCTGATCGAAGCTGTGACCAAGGGTTCGCCTGCCGAAAGCGCGGGGCTGAAGGCCGGCGATCTCATCCTCGAATTCAAAGGCGAAAAGGTCAATACCAGCGAAGACATCGACCAGATGCTCGGCGGCAGCAAACCCGGCGACATTCTCCTCGTCAAGGTCCGCCGCGGCGACGATCTCTACGAATTCGAAGTCACTCTCGACAAGCGAAAGTGAACCCTCTCACACACTCCATCCCTCAAACTGTTCAGTACTCGGAGACCACTCACAATGACCCGCATACTCCTGATTGCGATAGTGGCCTGCGGCTTTGCCCCGGCGGCCCAGGCTCAGGGCGATGTCAACGGCAAAATGTCGCTGACCAAGCTCTTCAACGATGCCGCTGCGATAGCCACCGGCTCGACGGTCCGTGTCCGCTGCGACGGTCGCGACGCTGCTCTCGGCACGGTCGTCGACAGCAAGGGCTACATCCTCACCAAGGGCAGCGAACTGCACGGCAACATCACCGTGCGACTCCGCGACGGCAGCGCGTACGACGCTGAATACGTCGGCTACCACGAAGGCAGTGACCTCGGCCTACTCAAGATCGATGCCTTCGATCTGGCACCGGTGAACTTCGTTGCTGCGAAGGTCGCCGAAGCGGGCAACATGGTCGCCGCTCCGGGCATCGAGAGCGAACCGGTCGCCGCGGGCATCATCAGCGCCGGCAACCGCAAGCTCTATGGTGAAGAAGGCGTCATCCGCAACGGCAACAAGGGCTACCTCGGCATCATCGTCGACCGCAGCCGCGAAAAAGACGGCGTCTTCGTCGGTGAATACACCAAGGAACAGTCCAGTTCACCGGCCAAAAAAGCCAAAATCCTCATGGGCGATCAGATCGTCACCCTCCAGGAAAAGTCCATCAAGAAGTTTGAAGACCTCGCCGAGGTCCTGAACAAGCACAAGCCGGGCGACAAGGTCAAAGTTCTGGTTCGCCGCCGCGAGAAAGACAGTGACACCGTCGAAGAACTATCGTTCGAAGTCAAGCTCGGCAGCGGTGCCCAGTTCAACCGCAGCGAGTTTCAGAATCGCATGGGCAGCCAGTTGAGTGGTCGCCGCAGCGGGTTCCCGTCGGTGATCACGACCGATGTGGTGATCAAGCCGAGCGACTGCGGTGGCCCGCTGGTCGATCTCGATGGCCGCGTGGTGGGGATCATGATCGCCCGCGCTGGCCGCGTCGAAAGCTGGGTCCTCCCCAAGGAAGAAATCCAGCCGATCCTCGCGGACCTGAAAGCCAACAAGTACCCGGTGAAGAAGCAGTAAGCGTTCAGCCGCTCCGCTGATCCAGCATGAGCCACGCACAACCGTGCGTGGTTTATCTGTTGAAAGACCCCATATCATCAGCCTATGAACGCGATTCTCATCGCAACGGCGGCGCTGGTCGGGCTGCCGATTCTGCTGCACCTCATCATGAAGCAGGAGCCCAAGCGGCTGCCCTTCCCGGCGCTGCGGTTTCTGATTCAGAAGCGACGCACCAACCAGCGGAAGATGAAGCTGCGGCACTTCCTGCTGCTCGCACTGCGGATGCTTCTCATTCTCCTGTTCGGCCTCGCCATCTTTCAGCCGATCCTTCCTTCCAAAGGCCTCGACTTCGGCATCACCCTCGCCGGGGAGCAGCCGGTTGCTGTGGTCATCATCATCGATGCCTCACCCAGCACCGGGTACACGTCGAATGCTCAGACGCGCCTCGCAGAAGAAAAGCGGCGGGCCCTGGAGCTTCTTGACGATCTCCCCGCCAATTCCAAAGTCGCCGTGCTTGACCCCGTGGATGTGGGCGCGACCTGGGAGCCCTCCATCTCCGATGCCCGGCGGAAGATCGAAGCCTTCCGCGAGCCGCACGGCGTCGCCATTCCCACCACCTCCGCCATCGCTGCTGCCTATGGCTTGCTGCGCACCGTCGACGCCGAAGCCGAGCAGGTCGAGCCGATGCCACGGCTGGTGGCGATCTTCAGCGATCGCACCGTC
>JBGSSZ010000545.1:0-1916 GCA_041736785.1 Limnoglobus sp. | reverse complement strand
GTCAGCGGCTGCACGCCCTCGGGGATGCCATAAGTTTCGCGGGCTTTGTCGGGCAGGATGCCAATCATCTGATGCACGAATAGGCCGCGAGCCGTGGCTTCAAACGTCAGCGTTGCACTGGCGAGGCCGAGGTCGTGAACGGCCGCTCCATTGGGCTTGCCATTGCGCTCAAAAGTCAGACGCGTGCAACCAAGAGCCAGCACGGGTGCCGCAGCGGCCCAGGCCTGATTCGGCTCGACCAGGCACGCCAGCAGCTTCTGATGCTCCGCAGGCTGAGCTTTGGTTGCGACGATGTAAGTCCAGGGCTGCTCGTTGTACGATGACGCTGCCCAGCGTGCCGCTTCAAAGAGCGATCGCAGATCGTCGGCTGACACTGCTTGATCCGAAAACGCGTACGGGCTCCAGCGGCTCGCCAGATGCTCGTGGATTGGATGGTCCGGCTTGGCTTGTTTGGTCGCGTGCATGGTACAGTCCTCAGTTAGCTGTTGAATCGTTCTTCGGTCCACGGGTCGCCGCGCATATGATACGCACCGTTTTCGGGGCTTTCCCAATAGCCTGGACGATCCGCGGTCATGAACTCGACGCCGCGGACCCACTTGGCACTCTTCCATGCATAGAGCCGCGGGATCACGAGGCGCAGCGGATAGCCGTGGTCGGGCGTGAGGTCGGCACCATCGTGCTTCATCGCGAAGAGCGCATCGTCGGCGAAGAAGTCCGCGAGAGGTAGGTTCGTGGTGAAGCCGTGCTCGCAGTGAATCATCACGAATTGCGCATTGTCTGACAACGCGACATGATTGAGCAGTTCGCGAGTCGCGACGCCTTCCCAGAGGTTGTCGAGCTTGCTCCACCGCGTGACGCAATGCATATCCGCAAAGACTTTCACCCGCGGCAAGGCGGTGAACTCCGCCCAGGTGAATCGCCTCACCGCATCGACGAGCGGCTTGGGAAAGATCGCGAAGTCCCAGGTCGCAGCGTCGAACGCCGGCACCCGGCCCGCATGCAGCACCGGCCACTTCACGGTGCGGGCCTGCCGTGGCGGTATCCGCTCGCTCCGCAGTGTGTCGCCCGATCGGATCACGTCGTCGGTCATGGTGTCATGGTAGTGCGCTGGCTGCGAGTCGGCGGTTGTGGTAGACTTCCGGTGAGGAGGAACGTCATGGCCATCACGATTACGGACCCGAAGCTGATCGAACAAATCAAAGCCGCCGGTGAGGATGTTGTCTTCACAGACGGTGATGGCATCGTGATTGCGCGATTTGGCAAACAGTTTCCCTTTGCACCGACCGCCGAACAAATGGAGCGATGCATGACCGTGGAGCAATTGGCGGCCAGCCGGGCGAAAGGTCCGGGGCGGCCATTCCGCGAGTTGCTGGATGAGATGCATGCGAAACGTGCATGTGCAAAATAGATACGCTGCCGGACGCCTTGGTCCAATTCGCTGAAATCGACCTGGAAACCGATGGCGATCCTGAGATCGAAGCAGATTTCGAAACAATCTTTCTTTGGTTGCACAGTTCTCCTTTTGATGTTGGTCACGAGCGCACTTCATCCGTGCACCGCATGCTCGGCCATGGCCGCATCCTCGTCGAATACGAAATCATTGAGGACGACAAACGCATGCTGATTCACCAGTTCAGCCTGCTGCCCACTCCGTAAATTAGCTCCATGAGCATTCTTCACCTCCGCAATGGTCGCGTCATCTGCCCGGCTCAGTCGCACGACGAAGTCGCCGACCTCTGGCTCGACGGACCCGCGATCGGCGGGTTTGGCACGCCGCCGAATGCGGACCGCGTCATCGATTGCACCGGACTTCTCGTCGTGCCCGGGCTCATCGACATGCACGTCCACCTCCGCGAACCGGGCCGCGAGGAAGACGAGACCATCGCCACCGGCACCGCGGCCGCAGTCGCGGGGGG
>JBGSSZ010000541.1:0-8857 GCA_041736785.1 Limnoglobus sp. | reverse complement strand
GCTCGCAGCCGGGGGTGTCGCGGAGTGTGCCCGAAAGCACAGCATCTGCGAAACGCCCGCGGCGGGCGGCAGTGTTGGGCTCCGCCGTGGCGGAGATGTTCGGCTTTTACGGGGGGACTGGCCCGGGAGGCTTCGGGGTGTCCGGCAAGTCGGTGTGATGGTCGAGTGCCGGGTGGACCGAGGCGTCCCTCGTCGTTAGTGGGCCGTCTTCGCAGCGATCGCTCGTGACTGTCGCAAGGAGGACAGTCGCGGAGTACTCGATTCGAGGCGTTTCTGGGGCGATTGGCAATCGCCCCAGATATCGCGATTCGATTCGAGCCCCACCGAGCGGACCGTGGTCAGACGGGTCCGGGGGCCAGAATTACCGCCGGCGTGATTCGCCGGCTCATAGGATGGGACCAACAGGGCCCCATCACTCGCCATGAGCTTTGTGCCGTTGAACGCGGCCTGGCTTGCGGCCATGGTCGTGTCGAGCATTCGCTTCATTGCGGTCATGGGGACCACCTCTCACGGAACGGTGTCACCAGCCCGCGACGCTTCCGTGACGCGTCGAGGCCGAACCAAAGATCATACCCAAGCCCGGCGGAGGTGGAAGGGCAATTGCCCAAAAAAACGGTGCTTCCGCCGCGGGTGTACTTCGGACACCTCTAATACGCAGCAGGTTCGCAGTTGTTGCAGATATTTTTCGGATTTTCTTCCGACCGCTACACGCCGGTGAGTTCCTTCCACTTCGCCACATACTGTTTCAAGAACGCTTCCCCGGCTGCGGGTTCATAGCTCTGCCCGACTTCGCACATCGTGTAGCGGTCATAGCCGATCCCCGTGAGCCGGGCGAACAGATCGCGATACGGGTACTTGCTGCTGATATCCGTGATGTGGCAGGAGCGGATGTGGCTCTTGAGCAGGTCGAAGCTCGCGGCGATGCTGCCGTTCTTGTCCTGATCGGTTTTGTTCGAATTCCAAGTGACGCCGACGTTTTTGTGACCGCAGGCGTCCATGATGGCTTTCATGTTTTTGGGCTCCTGCGTCACGGATCCGTGGACTTCGACGCAGATTTCGATACCAGCATCGGCGGCGGCGTTGCCGACTTCGATAAGAGCTTTGCCAATCTGATCGCAGGCCTGCTCGGCGGTTTTCCCTTTGGCCACGCCGTTGGGGCGGACCTTGACCCCGCGGCCGCCCAGATCGGCACTGAGTCGAATGAATTGTTTGGCCTGTTCGATGTTCTTTTTCACCTCCTTTGGGTCGGCGGAGTGGAACTCGCAGGCACTGCCGCAGCCCCAGAACACGATGCCGCTGTCGGCGAATTGTGACTTGATCGACTTCCGCGCGTCGGCGCTCAGACTCGGCTCCACGCCGTGCTTGTGGGTGGTGCGGCACTCGACTGCAGCCAGCCCGGCACTCTTGCAGATCTGCAGGATCGTGGGCAGATCCCAGCCTTTGGCGACGTTGTAGGTCACGAGGCCCGGCTTGAACTTCACAGCCTCCGCGGCCCGCAGCGAGGGGGCCAGCGGAGCGACGGCAGCAGCGGCCAGGAACGCACGGCGGGTGATGGACATCAGCGACTTCCCAAGAGGTGCCGCAATTCTATCAGGAATGGAGTGCCAATTTCCGTGGCTTTCCTCTTGATCCGATCGCCGCGGCGCGTCATCCTAAGCATTGACCCACCTGCCGACCCGAGCCCTCCTCCCCGAGGGGATTCTCATGATTCGCACAGCGATTTTCAGCCTGATCCTCACCGCACCCCTGACGCTGGCGGCGGAGGCCAATCCCGCGCTGCTGAAACCGACCCAGGAGCAGCTTCGCGAGGCGGAGAAGCTGGTCGGTCAGCTTGGCAGCGAAGTGTTTCGCGAGCGGGACGCCGCGACGCGCAAGCTCACCGAGATGGGCCGTATCGCTCTGCCCGCGGTGGTCAAAGCCCTGGCGGAGACTGCCAATGCCGAAGTCCGCGAACGCTGCGAAGCACTGCGTCCGCGAATGGAGCAGCAGGACGTGCAGGCCCGGCTCGACGCGTTCCTCGCCGACACCGAAGGCAAATACGATCACAAGCTCCCCGGCTGGACCAAATTCCACAAGATCGTCGGCAATACCGCGGCCAGTCGCAAACTGTATGGCGAGATGTACGCCGACGCCCCAACCGCTCATCTGCTCGCACTCATCGGCGGCGACCAGGCGGCACTGTCGCGGGCCGTGCTCGAACGCCGGGCCGAAGTCTACAAACGCATGTACGGCCAGCAGCGATTCATCGCCGGCAACGGCATCGTGGTGCAGGACCGTCACCCGCCGGAGCCCGCCGAAGTCGCCGGGTTGCTCTTCACCGACGGCCTGCTCGGCAGCCACGGCGGCACCAGGCGATCGTCCTACAACGTCAACTCGCTGGTCCTGCAGGCTCCCATCCGCGAACTGCTCAACGACGAGGTCAAGGGTGCGGCCCATCGCAAGCTCGTCGAATTCTGGTGCGACTCCCGCGACGAGGGCTACCACGTCTATCTCGCCATGTCGCTCGCCAGCACGCTGAACCTCAAAGAACTCAAACCGAGCAAATATGCGTTGAAAGTGTTGGACTCGAAAGCGTTGACGCCGCTCTACTACGGCTACGCTCTCTCCGCACTCGCCAAGGCGGGCAAGGAGGAACTGCCGAACATTGTCAAGCAGTTCAAGAATACGACTCCGATCCCGACGTCATTCTTCCCGGCCGCCAACGGTGCCTCGCAGCGGGTGCAGATTGAGGTGCGCGATATGGCCCTGGCGATGGCAATCGTGGTCACGGAGCAGAAGCCCGAGGATTTCGGCTTCCAAGTCACTGGCCGCGGCATCACCGACTCCAATAAGTTCCTCTACAACTCGTATCGCCTGGAGACCGACGAAAAACGCGACGCTGCGTTTAAGAAATGGGAGAAGCTGAATAAGAAGTGATACTCACTGAACCATGCCCATGAACGACGCTTCCCGGACTGCCATGCCGCCGCGGCTGGTCTCTGCCGATGTTTACCGCGGGATCGTCATGTTCCTCCTGATGGCGGAGGGTTTGCACCTGGCCGACGTGGCCGCGGCTCGACCGAGTGAAGGCATCTGGGCCGCGATCGCCCACCATCAGGAGCATGTGGAATGGGTCGGCTGCACGATCCACGACATGATCCAGCCTTCGTTTTCATTCCTCGTCGGCGTGGCTTTGCCGTTCTCCATCGCCGCCCGCCGGGGGCGTGGGCAATCGACAGGACGCATGACCCTGCACGCGTTCTGGCGGTCGCTGGTGCTGGTCGCCATCGGTGTGTTCCTGCGATCCTCGCGCAAGACCCAGACCAACTTCACCTTCGAAGACACACTCAGTCAGATTGGCCTCGGCTACGGGTTGCTCTTCTTGCTCGGCCTGCGGTCCACTCGCGACCATTGGATCGCGTTCGGCGTGATACTCCTCGGCTACTGGCTGGCGTTCGCGCTGTACAGCCCCGGGCCGGTGTTCGATGCCGCGGCGTGGGGTGTCGCTGCCGACTGGCCCCACAACGCCACCGGCTTCGCTGCCCACTGGAACAAAAACGCCAACCTTGCCACGGCGTTCGATCACTGGTTCCTTGGGCTCTTCCCCTACTCCTCCGCGTACCCGTTCAGCAGCGGCGGCTACGTCACGCTCAGTTTCATTCCCACACTGGCGACGATGATCCTCGGTCTGATCGCCGGCGGTGTTCTGCATTCCGCGGACCGCAGCGACACGGTCAAGCTGCAGACGCTCATCGTGCTGGCGGTGCCGCTGACGCTGCTCGGCTGGGGGCTCGGACAGGCGGGCCTCTGCCCGGTGGTCAAGCGGATCTGGACGCCGTCGTGGGTGCTCTTCAGCGGCGGACTCTGCCTGCTGACGCTCGCGTTGCTCTATCTGACGATCGACATCTGGGGTCTGCGACGACTGGTCTTTCCGTTCGTGGTGATTGGGATGAACTCGATTGCCGCGTACTGCCTGACTGGGCAACTGGCTCCGTACATTGACAAGAATCTGGCGACGCACTTTGGCACGGCACCGTTTGCGATTCTGGGTCCGGAGCTCACGGTCACGCTTCGGCGAACCGCGGTGATTCTCGTACTGTGGCTGATCCTCTTCTGGATGTATCGTCGCCGGCTTTTCCTGCGGGTGTAGCCCGTCGCCAGTGGAGGATTCCCAATGAGTGAAGCGTTCTTCTCCCCGGGCGATGAGCCGCGACTCCGCATTGCGTATCGCCTCCGCAACTGCCGTCGCACGGCGGATATCTGTGTCTTCACAATCACCGACGACCGCATCGCGGGTGCCATTCTCGACGCACATCACAATGGCATCAAGGTCCGCATCCTCAGTGACGACGACAAAGCCTTCGACCGCGGCAGCGACATTGACCGCTTGGCCGCCGCGGGGATTGAAGTCCGTGTGGACCGCACGGAGTATCACATGCACCACAAGTTTGCGATCTTCGACGGCGAAAATCTGCTCTGCGGCAGCTACAACTGGACCCGCGGCGCTGCCAACGACAATTGCGAGAATCTGATTGACACGACCGACGCATCGCTGCTCACGTTGTTTGCCCGCGAGTTTGAGAAGCTGTGGGAGAAGCTGAAGTAAAGAGTATGCTCAAACCAATGCGCAGTGCCCAACCAATCCGCAGCACATGCAAGGGAATTTCTTATTTGATTTTCGCCAATGCGATGCATCTAAAAGCCAATCCGCGACGCAAGCACAGCAACAAAGAAATTGCCTTGCTTGCGCTACGGACTGGTGTTTGAGGCGCTCACTTCTGCGCAAACAGATCAAGAAATTGCCTTGCTTGCGCTGCGGACTGGTTTATTTTCCGTCGCAGACCATAGCTTTCAGGCGAGCGGCCATCTCCGGGGGCATCTCGCATTTCGGCAGCGTGCGCGTGAGCTTGATCGTGGTCTGATAGGTTTCGAGATAGATGTAGCAGGGCAGGCAGCCGCAGAGGTGATGGCGGAACTCCTCGCTGCGGTCGGGTTCGAGCGTGCCGTCAACGTAGTCGAGGAGCAGCTTGACCATTTCGATGCATTGGGGATTCATGAGGGCGGGCCCTCCTCGAAGTGCTTGGCCAGGCGGTCGCGCATCATGAGCCGGGCGCGGTGCAGCCGGCTTTTCACGGCCGGGACACTCAGACTCAGCATCTCGCCAACCTCGGCATTGGACAGGTTTTCGACGTCCGCCAGCACGAAGACATCGCGGTACATGGGATCGAGTTGCTCGATAGAGGCCTCGATCACTTTTCGCTGCTCGGCGGCCAATGCCGAGGCGTCGGGTGTGATTTCCCACATCCGCGGAAACGGCTGCGGGATGTGATCGGCTTCGATCTCGCTGATTGCGTCGCCCGACGAGTGCTCGTGCTTCTGGCGGTTGGCCCGTTTTTCGCGGTGTGCGAGGGCGGCGTTCACTGTGACACGGTGCAGCCAGGTGGCCAAGGCGGCGTCGCCGCGGAACGTGTCGAGCTTGCGCACGACCTGCAGCAGCACATCCGAGGTCACTTCCTCGGCGTCGGTGTCGTTGCCCAGCATGCGGCGGGCGATGGCATAGATCCGCGGCGCATAGTCGCGAAAGACCGTCTCCGGCGTGGCGGGGGCTTCAGGAGTCGTGGCGGTCTCGCTCACATCGCTAACATAGTCAGCCACACTGCAAGCGGGAACCGGATGAGACACGCGGCTTTGCTTTTCGATTTCGACGGCACGCTGGCCGACAGCTTCGGAGCGATCACCGCGAGCACGAATTTCGTGCGCGATCGCTTCGCGCTGCCGCCGCTGCCGGAGGAAACGGTCCGCGAATACGTCGGCCTGGGATTGCAGAATCTGCTGGAGCGACTGGCTCCGGGCGTCGACCCCGCGGCCGCAATCGAGCTGTATCGCGAGCATCACCCGTCGGTCATGCTGAGCGAAACGCGGCTCTTCCCCGGGGTGCTGAAGACCCTCGCGACCCTGCAGTCGCAGGGACGAAAGCTCGCCGTATGCAGCAACAAAACAGTTCATTTCACCAAGCGGCTCGTCGAGGGGATGGGTCTGGGGCAATATTTTCCGGTGGTGCTGGGTCCCGAGGACGTACTCGCACCGAAGCCGAATCCGGCCATGCTGTTGGAGGCCTGTCGGCGACTGGAAGTTTCGGAAAAAGCCGCGGCCTACATTGGCGACATGGCGATCGACGTCGAAACCGCCCACGCTGCCGGCATGCCGGTCTGGATCATGCCCGGCGGCGCTCATGGCGATCAGGCTGCAGCCAAGGCGAACCCGGACCACATGCTCCGCGACTTCGCGGAGATCCTCGAACTGGTGAAGTGAGCACCTCCATGCAACGCGCGAACATTTCCACCGGCGGCAAGTGGGAGCCAATTATCGGGTATTCGCGGGCTGTGCGGGTCGGACCGTTTGTCTACGTCTGCGGTTGCACCTCCGCCACGCCGGCGGGGCTTGTCGGCAAAGGCGATCCGTACGCCCAGACGATCCAGACACTCGCGACGATACGCGACGCCCTCGAACGGGCCGGTGCCACCATGGAGCACGTTGTGCGGACGCGGATCTACGTCCGGCGGATGAGCGACTGGCAAGCAGTCGGCAAAGCACACGGCGAGGTCTTCGCCAACATCCGTCCCGCGACTGCCATCCTGGAAGTCAGCGGCCTGATCGATCCCGAAATGCTCGTGGAGATCGAAGCCGACGCAATCGTCCCGGAGAACTGACAATGGCCAAAAGCCGCTCGCTCTACGATGTGCATCCCGGCGTGGCAATGGTCCGCAAGTGGGTCGCGGAGTTGCCCGCCAAGACCGGTCGCACGCTCGAGCAGTGGGCGGATGTCTATCGCAAGCTCGAAAAGAAATACCCTGCTCGCCGGGAACTCACAGCGTTCGCCAAGCAGGAGTATGGCCTCGGCTCCATCACGGCGGATCAGATCTGGGAATACAGCTTTGGCAAGCAGACCTGGGAAGGTGACGACGCCACCTACCTCGCTCACGCGGTCGAATACGTTGACGACGCCTACCGGAGCAAACCGCATTTCAGGCCGCTGTTTGAGAAACTCGTCGATTTCGCGCGTACGCTGGGTGACGACGTGCGCATCTGCCCATGCAAGACGATGGTGCCGCTCTACCGCAAACGCGTCTTCGCGGAAATGCGGCCTGCGACGAAAACACGATTCGAGTTGGCACTGTGTTTGGTCGATGTGCCGTTCGATGAGTTGCTGCAACTCAATCCGCGTGCGAAGGGCAACGACCGTCAGCGGCACATCATCAGGATGGAGACTGAGAAAGACTTCACCGCGACTGTGAAGAAGTGGCTGAAGACCGCGTATCAGCAGGACAAATAGTCAGCGACGCCGGCGTTTGCGAATCACTGCCGCGATGTGCCCGATCACCAGCACGCCCCAGCAACCCGCCGGCAGCCAGTCACCGGTCATGGCGTAGAAGCTCTCGCGGCGGTCGATCTTCACTTTGTCGCTGACAGTCCCCTCCATCACCTGCGATTCGTTCCAACTGTCGCCGGGTAGAGCGACTACGCGGCCGTCGGGATCGATGAACGCAGAGATCCCCGTGTTGACCGCCCGCACCACACTACGGCGGGTTTCGACCGCTCGGACGCGGCAAATCGCCAAATGCTGAGCGTGCTCCTCGGTGCCGCGAAACCAGCCATCGTTGGAGATATTTACCAGGAAATCAACAGGGTCAGTGCGGACATACTGCCGGGCAAGATACGGGTCGCTGTCTTCGTAACAGATCAGCACGCCGAAGGTGTATTTCCTGGGGCCGACTTGCAGTGGAAAGCGCGTGTAGTGCTCGCCGGGCAGGCAGGAGTAGTCGTGGTTGTATGGCGTGAGGCTTTGCAACCAAGGGAAGTAGGCACCGAGTGGGACATATTCGCCGAACGGCACCAGGTGCATTTTGTCGTAGCGGCTTTTCTCAATGCCCGTAGCATCGACAAGCACGGCTGCGTTGTACTGCGTCTTGACCTTGGAATTCACATACTCATAGCGATTCAGACCTAGCAGCACATTGGTGTGCCAGTGCTGCTGCGCGGCGAATGCGATTTCATCACGGTGCTTCTTGCGTACTTTCAAAAACCCGGCATCGACTGTGCTTTCCTCGACGCCGCTCGGCACGTCATACCAGGGCGCGGGCCAGCAGGTCTCGGGCCAGACGATCAGATCAGCCCGTGCTGCGGCGTTGACGCTCAGCTTCAGGTACGTGCCCCACAGCAGTTCAGTGTCTTCCATTTTGACATCCTGCGGGATGTCGCCCTGGATTGCCGTGACGCGTGGCCCGACTTCAAACGCGGGATGATTCAACCGATTGATGCCGTAGGCGATGCCGGCCATGATTGCGATGGTGGCGAGCGCCGAGACCCACATCTCGCGGAAGAATCCCACACGCAGGTCCGCGGGATAGCGGAAGAACGCGCGACGCAGCCACGGCTGGCGGATGATCCATTCGTAGGCGGCACCGTTGAACGCGGCGACCAGCGCCGTCAGCAGATAGACACCACCGAGGTCGGCAAGTTGAAGCAGTGGCAGCGTGGCATGTTGCGTGTAGCCAAGCATGTACCAGCCGAAGCCGATGAGTTGGTAGCAGCCGAGCGGCTCGAGGAACGGGAAGCCGGTGGGAAAGTGAGCACGCACATAGTCGAGCGCCACCCAGACTACCGGAACCGTGAACGCCAGCGGCCACTGCGTGAGCCCGTCGAGCTTGCGGAGCAGGTACAGGGCCAGCACGAAGTAGCAGGAGCAGTAGAGCGACATGCCGATCCACGAGGCATACATGGCGGGGTGCGCGACGCGGATCCACTGGAGCGCTGGCAGATAGAAGGCGAGCCCGCCGACGAACGCGGCGAAGTAACGCCGCCGCCGCGAGACGCCCTC
>JBGSSZ010000423.1:0-3557 GCA_041736785.1 Limnoglobus sp. | reverse complement strand
GAATTGAGGAAGCCGAACACACTCCGTTGGTTTTGACCAAAACGGCGTCGTGAGAGGGGGCCAAGCAGGCATGCGACAACGGGGTGCAGCGGCCAACACGCTGCCAGCTCATCGGCCAGGTGTGTGCCGGTGCCTGGCCGGTTGCGCTGGATGGCAGCAGCGATGCCTGCAGCCGCCGGACGGATAGCAGAGGGTGGCGTTGCCTCAATGGCACGGCCGATCAGGGCAATCTGTTCCTCGCCCGCGACGTTGATGGGAACGTCGGAGAATCGCCCCTGAATTTTCAGCCACTCGTCGCGAATTTCGCGGGCGAGGCGGTGAGCATAGTCGTCGAACGCCTGGTGCAGAATGCCGACTACGAGAAGGCGACCGCCACTGCGAGAAGCCGCTTCCGCGAGCTGCTGAAAGAAATAGACGTCCGCGCCACCTGCCGCTGCATGCTCGAGAAATTTGCCCATCTCATCGATCACGACCATGAGGCCGGCACCAGCTGCTTCCTGAGAGGCAGCCATCAAACGCTCGATGAGTTCCTGGCTTGTAACTGCTGCGCGCTTGCGGCTGCGCGCTTGCCCGTCGAGGGCCTTGGCGATCACCTCGACCGGGTCGCTTCGACTGCCAACGATGGCCAGCGTGCTCCACCCCTTACGACCAGCTTTGAGCAGTGAAAGAA
This sequence comes from Limnoglobus sp., assembly GCA_041736785.1. GTDB lineage: Bacteria > Planctomycetota > Planctomycetia > Gemmatales > Gemmataceae > JBGSSZ01. Next base: position 2,887 of record JBGSSZ010000423.1, on the reverse strand, counting down.
GTTCGGTCGCAGCTTCTGTCCCCATTGCCGAGCGAGCTCGGGAACGCGCTCGTGCCTCAGACCCAAGCAATGCGGCCAGTGCGACCGCCAAACTAGATTTCCCGCTGCCATAGGGACCGGTCCAAGTGAATGCGCCTTGACCAGTTTCAGCAACTTGCCGGGCCATGGCCACCAGCGCCTGCGCCGTCGAACCAGGACAGATGAACCCCTCAAGGGCCGACGGCTCGTCAATGTCACTGTCGACACGGATCGAACGCTGGAAGCGCCGGCCAACCCGCACCTGCGTTGCGAGCATATTCATGCCGCACGCGCCGTGCGGGTTTGACGATACATCCGCTGCAGAAGGGCGAGCGGGTCGATTCCGTCGAGATCGTGGGCGTATACCTGACGCATACCGGTGCTCTCATCCCAACGGATCGCGCCACCCGTGAGGTCGGCAGCCGATGCCAGCCGCTCAGCCACAGATTCTTCATCCAGAAGGAAAACGCGTCCAGGGCTGCCCGGCTCGTGCGTGACCGCCTCGACAGAAAATTCGCGCCGCGTTGGGTAGAGCTGACGCCAGAATGCGAGAAGCCCGAACAGAAACACCTCATCCGGCAGGGTCGGCTTCGGGCCGCGACGAAAGCGGAAGGCACTACCAACGCCGACGGGCTGAAGAAGGGCCAGCTCGCTGAGCGGTGATTCGAGATTGTCCTCCTGCACCGCCCGACCAGAGATAGGACGGGTCAAATAGGTTCGGACGAAGCATTCGACGTCACGTCGGATCGTCGTTTCAGCGATTCGCGATTCCTTCATGCGGCCCGACTCGCGCAGCGCGGCTACACGGCGCAAGAGGCGGTCAACCAGCAGGTCGCGGTCGATGCTCGGCTCATTGATCTCGTTAAATGCCCAATACCATGTCGTCGCTCGCCCAGGGCGAGCGGCTAGATGCCAATGTATAAGCCAAAGAGACGCAGGATGCTCCAAGTAAGGATCACCGTCCCCCAAAAGGAGATCCCCAAACGGAGTTGGAGCGAGCCGCGAGCTGCCGTCAGTTTCCTTAAACTCAATAACTCCGGCCGTAAGCGCCCAATGTCGTATCGACACAACCATATTTTTACCAACACCAAATAGAGCTATAGAATTTTCGTCTGTAAATATTGAGTTTGTGTCGCCGCCTTGTAGTAAAAGGACGCGCAAAACTTGGGTGTACGCCTTGTTGAGCCACCCATAGCGAAGCGGAAAGGTCTCATGACCGGCGAATTGGAGCTTATATTGCTCATCGTCGAGAAGGCTTCGCGTCATCGTGGTGGTGTCCGACTGGCAGAGATCGCCAGTTGACCCTAGGTTCTCGACTCGACGATGGTCAAGTCCCACTGGCGGGGGTCGCCAGTGGGGGCAAAAAGGGCGGCCCGATACCTCATGAACACGCGCAGCCGGTCCGGCGAAATCTACATGGATTATCAAGCCACAACACCAACCGATCCGCGCGTTGTGGCGTCGATGCGTCCGTATTGGTCTGAAATCTATGGCAATCCGCATTCTGCAGATCATGCCTTCGGTTGGGACGCAGACGCCGCCGTTGAGGCGGCGCGGGCGCAGATCGCGGAATTGGTCGGGGCCGATCCGGACGAAATCATCTTCACGTCGGGCGCGACCGAGGCGAACAACCTCGCAGTCCTTGGAATTGCTCGCGCATCGCCCCCGGAGCGTCGGCGAATCGTGGTCAGCACCATCGAGCACAAGTGCGTCTTGGCGGCAGCCCGGGCCGCGGCCGATGAAGGCTTCGAAGTCGTCATGGCGCCCGTGAACGCGGATGGCTTCGTCGACATGCCTGCGTTGGTGGGCCTGATCGACACTCGGGTCGCGCTCGTTTCGGTTATGGCAGTTAACAATGAGATCGGCTCCGTTCAACCGCTGCCCGAGATTGCCGCCCTGTGCGCCGGCGTTGGGGCGGTCTTTCATAGCGATGCAGCGCAGGCTCTAAGCGTCCTCTCGGTTGACGTGGCCGCATCGGGCGTCGACTTGATGAGCTTGTCAGCACACAAGGCATATGGACCGAAGGGACTAGGGGCACTGTATGTGCGCCGCAGCCTTCGAGTTCGGCCGCGGCCCATCATGCACGGCGGCGGACAGGAACGAGGCTTGCGCGCCGGCACACTGCCGACGCCGCTTTGTGTCGGCTTTGGCGAAGCTTGCCGCATCCTCGTTCAAGAGCGCGACATTGACGTCGCACGCATCGGCGCGCTGCGAGATAGTTTTCTGGCCCAACTTCGTGCGGCTATACCGAGCATCGCGGTGAATGGATCCTTGGCCCACCGCCATCCGGGCAACGTGAATTTGCGCTTTCCGGCCGTTGACGCATCCGCCCTTCTGCAGAACCTACATCCAAGTGTGGCGGCATCCACCGGATCGGCCTGTACGTCGGGGCAGCCCGAACCATCGCATGTATTGGCAGCCATTGGTCTATCCGCGCCGCAGTCAAATGAGTCCATCCGCTTCAGTGTCGGGAGATTCACAACCGACGACGAAATTAGCCTCGCGGTCCGACACATCAGAAATGCTCACAATTTACTGCACGGTTCCACGAGGTAGTTGACCTCGAAAGTGCGGAACTTTGAGTGCTTACCGGTTCTTTCTGTAAATGCCACTCCACCGGGAACGGCTCCATGAGCCCCGGCAGTGTCATCCCCTCCGGCTGCCGCCCGTCCAAGATCGTCTGGACGATATCCGGGGACAGCAGCGTCAGGCGCAGCAGGCGTGATACGTATGACGAGTTGATCTTCTCGGCAGCGGCCAACTCGTCGATGGTGCCGTACCGGCCCGCCTCCATCATCCGCCGCCACCGGAACGCCCGGGCCAGTGCCTTCACAAGCGTGGTGTCCGCAGCCGAGGCGCCGCGGGGCAC
>JBGSSZ010000535.1:0-1613 GCA_041736785.1 Limnoglobus sp. | reverse complement strand
TGGATGGCGGTCGAGCTTGTTCCTGGGGCGCTGGCGGGTGTCGAGGGCCGGGTCGAGTACCCGCCGCCGTTCCGTGCGTTCGAGTGAGCGACGTTCCGCCAGATCGGTCGCGGGTGACGACCGTCACGCTCACATTTGCCGCTCCAGTCAACGAGGCGTATTTGGCGAACCCCGGCGGCGGCGTCCTTCGCCGCACCGATGGCCTAATGCTGACCACCACGACGTTTCCCAGCCAGGTCGTTCTGAGTGCCGTGCAGGGACTGGTGACGACGCTGACGCTAACATTCTCCGACGTTGGAGCGGGCTCGCTCCCCGACGGCCGCTGGCGCCTCAACATTGCCGGCATCAACTATCAAAGCCCCGAGTTCCACCGCCTCTTCGGCGACATCAACGGTGATGGCACCGTCGATGGCCCCAACGACTTTGCCGAGTTCGGCAACGTCTTCGGCACCGTGACGGACAGCCCATTCGACTTCGACGCCAATGGCACGTGTTCGTTCGGTCGAGTACAGGTGGCGGCATGCGCTGAGATTTGAATCGCTGTCTTACTTGTCTGCGGTGGGTAGTAGCGTGGCGAGTTGATTGGCGGGTGTGATGGGGGAGCCGGGTGAAGGTGTCGCGGAGCCAGGTCCAAGGGTTGAGTTGGAAGAGTTCGCAGATTGCGGTGAAGCTGGCGAGTGTGGCCAGTGTGCGGCCGCCGCGGTCACTGCCAAAGAACATCCAGTTGTTGCGTCCGATTCCGAACGGCTTGAGGGCTCGCTCGGAGATGTTGTTGTGTGTGCCTTGTGAAGGCGTGGAGGATCCTCGGGTGGGGGCGGATCGGGAGGCGACCTTCGGCCCGCAGATTCACGTCTCCCAGACGCTGACGAAGCACTCTGCGTGTTCGCAATGGGTGACGAGGCGTTCGTAGAATGGATGCCGCGCCAGCGTAGCGCTGTCGCCGATGATGATGAGCCGGCGGCGGGCACGAGTCAGGGCGACGTTGATCCGCCGGGTGTCGGCCAGAAAGCCGATTTCGCCTGCCGCATTCGACCGCACCAGCGAGATAACCACCGCCTCCTTCTCGCGGCCTTGGAAGCCATCGACGCTGTCAATCTCCACATCCGATTGGTCGGCAAGTTTCTCACGCAACAGCCGCAACTGGGCGCGATAAGGCGTGATGATGGCAATCTGTGCCGAAGCGACGCCGGCCGCAAGAAGCTGCCGCACATGCTTGACCGCGAGGTCCGCCTCCAGCGGATTGGCCCGGCTGCCGTGATCGTCCGGTTCGTCGTCGTAGCCGGCTCCGGCGGTGTCAATGAATGTCATCGGCGTGGCCGTCCACGCGGTCTCCGACACACCTGTGAGTTCACACAGGCGGTGGGTCGCGACGCTGTGGTGTGCCTGGAGTTTTCCCGCGTAGAACTCCGCGTTCGGGAATGCCATGATCGCCGTGTGCATGCGGTATTGCACGTTCAGCAGCTTCGCCGTCTGCGGCCATGTCTCCACCAGTTGCTCCATCAGACTGACCGCGAGCCCTCGTGCGGCGGCTTCCGGCGATAGGATCGTCGGTGGGAGTTGGCGGTGGTCTCCGGCCAGCACCAGCCGCCGCGCCCGGAGGATCGGCAGCCATG
>JBGSSZ010000530.1:0-8014 GCA_041736785.1 Limnoglobus sp. | reverse complement strand
CGTGCCCACCGGGCAGATGGCGCTCTTCCCCGTCGGCACGGTCTTCGATCGACCGGTGAACTCGCAGATCGTCGATGTCGTCGTCGGCACGCGGACCGTGATCGACCCCGAGACGCAGCGGCCGATCCAGGTGCCGATCATCGAGAAGCGCGTCAAGGTCACGGGCACGCCCGCAGTGGCCAACAAGGGCGGCATCCCCATCAACGTCGTCCGCGGCTCCATGAAGATCAGCGAAAACGAATCGCCACGACCGCAGGACCGCTTCTACGTCAGCTACAACTACTTCTCCGATGTGAACCCGACGCTCTCCGTGCCGGGGTTGCCGGTCACCAATGTGCACCGCGAGACGATCGGCATTGAAAAGACCTTCCTCGACGGCGACGCGTCGATCGGACTCCGCGTGCCGCTGCTGCAGATCAGTGGGGCACAGAACATCGATGCCCAGTGCATCGGCGATCTCAGCACCATCTTCAAGTATGCTCTCTACAATCCGGAGCCCGATCCCAGCAGCCCGCTCGGTGGCGCTGATGTGACCTCGATCGGCTTGGTGGTGACAGCACCGACCGGGAACACGGGGGCCTACGCTTCGGACGTGCCGCTGATCCACTCGACCGTGCTGCAGCCGTTTGTCGGCATCATCCGGACGCGGGGCAATGCGTTCGTGCAGGGGTTCTCCAGCATCGCCGTGCCGACCGACAGCCGCGATACGACCTACTTTTTCAACAGTCTGCAGCTTGGTTATCTGCTGTACCATTCGGTGGACTCGTCGCGTCTTCTGACCTCGGTGACGCCGATTGTGGAAGTGCACGTGGATACACCGCTGAACAATCGCGGACTGGACCGTCTACCGATCGGAGCGATCGACACGGTGAGTTTCACGGGCGGTGTGACGCTCGGCCTCGGCAGCCGGTCGTACCTGAACCTCGGCACCAACACGCCGACCTCAGGCCCGCAGCCATATGTCATCGAAGCGATCGCTCAGTTGAACATCCGCTACTGATTTCACCAGTCCGCAACGCAAGCAAGGGAATCGTATTGACTCCCTTGCTCACGCTGCGGACTGGTGATTCAGGATGTCACTCGGCAAACTTGGCCACCGCGTCGTTCATCGCCGCGGTGGCCGTGCTGATTCCACGGATGGTCTTGCCACTCACTTCCCGGGCCAGGAGATCGAGCACCTCGGCGAACGGTTTGGCACCCAGCTCGCCATCAACGCGGTCGCGGATGCTGACTGTGCCGGCATTCATGTCCTTCTCGCCGACCACGAGCATGTAGGGCACTTTTTCAAGCTGAGCTTCGCGGACCTTCGCTCCGATCTTCTCGGCGCGGTAGTCGCCGCTGACGCGGAAGCCGGCGGCACGGAGATCCGCTTCGATCTTGCGGCCGTAAGCTTCGGACTTGTCGCTGATGGTGAGTACGCGGGCCTGTTCGGGTGCCAGCCAGAGCGGGAACGCCCCGGCGAAGTGCTCGATCAGGATACCGCAGAACCGCTCCATGCTGCCGAAGGGCGCACGATGGATCATCACCGGGCGGTGCGGCAGATTGTCCGCACCCGCGTACTCCAGCCCGAAGCGGATCGGCAGGTTGTAATCGAGTTGCACTGTGCCAAGCTGCCATTCGCGGCCGATGCAGTCGCGGACAATGAAGTCGATCTTCGGCCCATAGAACGCCGCCTCGCCCACGCCGATGGAGTAGTTCAGCCCGGAATAGTTTTTGACGACGCTCTCCAGTGTGGCCTCGGCTTTGTCCCAGAGGTCGGCCGCACCGACGTATTTGTCTGAGCCGGGTTCGCGGACACTGACGCGCACGCGGTAGTCGGTCAGCCCGAGCGTCTGCAGCACGAACAGCACGAGATCGAGCTCGCTGCGGAGTTCGCTTTCCACCTGCTCCGGCGTGACGAAGAGGTGGGCGTCGTCCTGCGTGAAGCCACGGACGCGCGTCATGCCGCCGAGCTCGCCCGACTGCTCGAAGCGGTAGACCGTGCCGAACTCCGCCAGCTTCACCGGCAGGTCGCGGTAGCTCTTCGGATCGGCCTTGTAAATCTGAATGTGCTGCGGGCAGTTCATCGGCTTGAGCAGATAGCCCTCCTGCTCGGTCATCCAGTCCTGGAGCGACTTGAGTCGTGCCGCCGGGTCCTTCGCTTTCGCGTACTCCTCCAGCAGCGCCCTGGCGTCGTCCCGCATCTGCGCCAGCGGATAACGAGGCAGATCGTTCTCCACCGGCACGTCCGCACCGTCGCTGATCGACTTCACCACGCCGAGAAACGCTGCCTCCTGCTCGGCGGTCAGGACCTTTTTCTCCATCATGCTGCAGCAGGTATCTACTGTCGATGCCAGCGGATTCATGTACATCGGCGGGAACTGCGAATCAGAATAGTACGGAAAGTGCCCGCTGGTGCGGTACAGATTCAGGTTCCCGATGTGCGGCGTGTAGACGGGCGTGTAATCCCGCTTCACGAGTTGTTCGCGGATGAACGACTCAAGCTGATGGCGGACCGTCGCGCCTTTGGGCATCCAGAGGATCATCCCCTGCCCGGCGATCTGGCTGATCGTGAACAGCTTGAGTTGCTTGCCCAGCACGCGGTGATCGCGCTTGCGGGCTTCCTCCACCTGAGTCATGTAGGCGTCGAGCGATTTCTTGTCGAAGAACGCCGTGCCGTAGAGACGCTGCAACTGCTGATTGGCGGCGTTCCCTTTCCAGTACGCCCCGGCAATGCTCAGCAGCTTGAACGCGCCGACCTTCCCCGCGTGCGGGATGTGCGGCCCGCGGCAGAGGTCGATGAACTCTCCCTGACGATAGAAGCTCACGCTCGGATGCTTGCTGAGTTCCTCGTCGATGTGTTGCACCTTGAGCTTCTGCTTCATGTCCGCAGCCAGCTTCGAGCCTTCGGCAATGCTCCGCTCGAATCGCTCGAACGGCTCGGCGGCGTCGATGATCGCTTTCATCTCTGCCTCGATGCGCGGAAAGTCCTCTTCGCGGATCGGTGTCGGGCTGTCAATGTCGTAATAGAAGCCGGTTTCGAGCGTGGGGCCGAAGGCGAGTTGCGTGCCGGGAAAGAGCCGCATGACGGCACGAGCCATGATGTGGGCAGTGCTGTGCCGCAGCACGTCAAGTGCGAGCGGATCCTTGTCGGTGAGAAGCTGGAAGCTGTGTTCGCCGTCGGAGAGTTCGCGTTCGAGATCGACGATTTCGTCGTTCACTTTTGCCGCGACCGCGGCCTGAGCCAGTCGTTTGCCGATCGACTCCGCGACCTCGCGCGGCCGGGTGCCGGGAGCCACTTCACGAACCGAACCGTCGGGCAGTTTGAGCTTCACCATCACAGATCCTCCATCCGCTGAAAGGCCCGCCCCTACGAAGGGCGATGCCGCCAGACGGACACGCACAGAGTTGGAAGGTTCAGTCTATTACTTGCAGGGCGAGCCTCGAAGACTCGGCACGACCTACAAGACACCACTGTGGACGCGGCTCATGATGTCGACTTGCCAGTACTCGCGGGTCTCGGCACAGAGGCAGGTCAGATGGCCGCCGCCGTAGGCGAAGGTGTCGATGCAGATGGCAGTGCCGAGGTCGAGGATGCGGCCGTTTTTCTGCGACGAGTGACCGCAAATCATGGTCTTTCCGCTGACGTGCGCGACAGGCTCGTCGAGAAACTCCCACTGCAGCCAGAGCTCGGTCTGTTCCTCAAGCGGGGTATCAGGCTCGAGCTTGGCGTGGACGAAGACATGCGTGTCGGTCTCGTAGTAATCCCGGCAGTCGTCGATGAACTGCCAGTGGGCGTCCGGAATGTCTTCGAGCCTGCCGCTCCTGCCCGGAGCGCTGCCGTACGAGCCGAGGGCCTGAGCCCCGCCGACCTGCATCCACATGCGGGCTTCGCTTTTGTCGCTGCGGGCTCGGGTCATCATCAGTTCGTGGTTGCCGCGGAGGAAGACGCAGTCGTGCGTGGCCTGCAGCGCGATGAGCCGGTCGATGGTGCCTTTGGTATCGGGTCCGCGATCGACGTAGTCACCGAGGAAGATGAGCTTGTCCTCGGTCGCGGGTTGGACCGCAGCGAGGAGCGTGTCGAGGAGTCGCGAGCAGCCGTGGATATCGCCGAAAGCAAGTGTCCGCATAGTTCAAGTGTATCATTCTGAGGGTTCGCCATGCTGACTGCCGCTGAGTATGCCGCCGCGTATCGCCAGGGTGCCGCCGATCTCCGCGACGCGGTGGCGGGGATGACCCGCGAACAGCTTGCCGCCCGGCCCGTGCCCGGCAAGTGGAGCACGCTCGAAGTGCTCAGCCACCTGAGCGATTTCGAGCCGGTCCACATCGAGCGGTTCAAGCGGGTGATCTCGCACGACAATCCGATGATGCTCGGTGCTGATGAGTCGCTTTTTGCGCAGCACCTCCACTATCAGGACCGCGACGCCGCGGAAGAGTTGGCCGTCATTAGCAGCGCCCGGGCGTCGATGGCCCGGCTGATCGAGGGACTCACACCGGAGCAGTTGGCCCGCACCGGCACGCACAACGAACGCGGCGTGCTGACGCTGGCACAGTTGATCGAAATCGCGATCGGCCACATCCAGCACCATCTGCCATTCATCGCGGCGAAGCGAAAAGCACTCAACGAGGCACGACCGTAAGGGAGTGATTTCAACTCACCCATTCTTCATCAGCCGCCGCTCGATGAACTTGGTGTCGACGGTGCCGTTGATGAACTCGGCAGTGTTCATGATCGTCTGATGGATCGGAATTGTGGTGGCGATGCCTTCGACGCGGAACTCGCTGAGAGCCCGCCGCATGACGTTGATCGCCTCGGCCCGCGTGGGTTGATGCACGAGCAGCTTGGCGACCATGCTGTCGTAGTTCGGCGGCACGCGATAGCCGCCGACCACATGACTGTCGACGCGGACGCCCGGACCACCGGGCGGTTCCCACTTGGTGATCGTCCCCGCACTGGGACGGAAGTCCTTCGCAGGATCCTCCGCGTTGATGCGGCACTCGATCGCGTGACCCCGCTGCACGATGTCCTTCTGCCGGTACTTGAGTTTCTCACCTGCCGCGACTCGGATCATATCGCGGATCAGATCCACGCCCGTGACCAGTTCCGTGACCGGGTGCTCGACCTGAATGCGGGCGTTCACTTCGATGAAGTAGTAGTTGTTGTCTTTGTCGAGGAGGAACTCGCAGGTGCCGGCACTGTAGTAGTTGGCAGCTTTGAAGAGGCGCACAGCCGCGTCGCAGATCCCGTCGCGAACCTTTTCGGGGAGGTTCGGGGCCGGGCTCTCCTCGACGAGCTTCTGATGCCGCCGCTGCATGGAGCAATCGCGCTCATAGAGGTGCAGCACGTTGCCATGCTTGTCGGCCAGCATCTGCACTTCGATGTGCCGCGGCTGATCAAGGTACTTCTCGAGCAGGATGTCGCCGTTCTTGAACGCGGCCTCCGCTTCCTGACGAGCCGCGACGATGCCACTCTTCAGTGTGATGTCGTTTCCCGCGACGCGCATGCCGCGGCCGCCACCGCCGGCACTGGCTTTGATCAGCACCGGATAGCCCACCTGATGCGCGAACTTCAGCGCATCCTCGTCGCTGGTGATCAGGCCATCGCTGCCGGGGACCGTCGGCACTTTGGCTTTCTTTGCGAGCGCCTTGCCCTTCTCCTTGTTGCCGACCGCGTCCATAGCCGCTTCAGGTGGACCGATGAATTCGATCTTGCACTCGCGACAGATGTGCGCGAAATTCGAATTCTCGCTCAGGAACCCGTAGCCAGGGTGAATCGCCTGAGCGTTGGTGATCTCCGCGGCAGCGATGATGCGGTCAATTTTCAGATAGCTCTCCACTGCCGGGCCGGGCCCGATGCAGATAGCCTGATCCGCGAGCTTCAGATACGGCGCGTCGCGGTCCGCCTCGCTGTACACGCAGGCGACTTCGATCCCGAGATCGCGGCAAGCACGGATGATCCGCAGGGCGATCTCACCGCGATTGGCAACGAGGATTTTCTGGAACATGCAACACCAATGCGGAATGCGGATTTCGGAATTCGGAATTGAAAAGAACTCGGACGCGGAATTCTTCAATCCGCATTCCGAGTTCCGCATTCCGCATTACGAAGTGATTTCCACGCGAAACAGCACCGTCCCGAAATCGACCGGTTGACCGTTCTTCACGCAGACTTCCTTGATCGTGCCGGTGCATTCCGCCGCGAGATCGTTGAAGAGCTTCATCGCTTCGAGCTTGCAGATGATGCTGTCCGGCTTGACCTGACTGCCGACCTTCACATAGTCGTCCTTGTCAGGCGAGGGCTTGGCGTAGAACGTGCCTACCATCGGCGACTTGATCTCGTGGTACGCCGATACCGCTGCCTTGGGTGTTTCCGAAGTGGGCATCGCGGCTGGTGCCGGGGCGGGTGCTGCTGCAGCGACCGGAGCCGCGGTAACCAATGCACCACGACGCAGGCGAATCCGCTGCTCCCCCTCGTGCAGATCAATCTCCGCCAGATCGTGCTGGCCCATCAGGCCGACGAGGTGCTCGATCATCTTCGCATCAAACGGACGGGGAGTCTCAGCCACGGCGATGTCCTCAACAACAGACCAGTGGCGGTGAATCTTATAGAACTCTTGGAGGATTTCAGCCGTCAGTTGTTCCGTTTTCGGCACGTGCGAGACCTGACCGCCGTTGCGCGTGGCCACGTCTTGCCAGCTCGCATTCTTGCCGAAACAGAATTTGCACGCCGAGCATAAAGTCTTCACTTCGATGGCTCGGAAAGAGGAGTCGCCCAAGGCTATTCTGAATGATTACTAATGAGTATTTGTGAAATAATTAGAAAAACAGGCGGTTTTCTCATTGACCAACCCCGTTACCCTCCTGTAGCATTGGTGTTGCCGGCGGGAGTTGTTGCCAGCGACATACTTATTCCAGTCGTTAGCTGGCGCTCCAAGTATCGGCGAACCCTTTTCTCATTGAGGTATTTGACATGAAGCACATGCGTGCACGTCAGGGTTTCACCCTGATCGAACTCCTGGTCGTGATCGCGATCATCGCGATCCTTATCGGCCTGCTGCTGCCGGCCGTGCAGAAGGTGCGTGAAGCGGCAGCCCGCTCCAGCTCGACGAACAACCTGAAGCAGATCGGCCTGGGCTTCCAGACCCACAACGACGACTTCAACGCCCTGCCGCACAACGGCGGGTACTCCGGCGCTGGCGTTCCTGCCACCTCCACCTTCGCTACGCCGAACAACTACGGTTGGCACCACCCGAGCGTCGCCAACAGCGGCACCTGGGCCACTCAGATCCTCCCCTACATGGAGCAGGATCCCCTCTATCGCAACTGCGTGATCACTGCCACCAGCGCCTCCGCGTTGCCGATCTTCCTCAACAGCGCTGCCAACAATCAGTTCTGGCAGGTGACCGTCAAGAACTACAATTGCCCCGGTCGCGGTCGTTCCGGTTTCAAGACCGCTGGTAACTACCGCGGCGTGGTCACCGACTACGCCATCAACTGGTTCGTAAACGCCAGCCCGACCAGCTACAACAACTACGGCTTCTCGAACAGCTCGCCTTCGGCCAACAACAATGGCGACTTCGCTTCGCAGCAGAACAAGATGACTGTTCAGGGCATTCAGGACGGCTCGTCGAACACCATCCTCGTTGGCGGCAAGGCTCTTCCCCCGAACCGCGCCAGCGACAACCTCGCTCAGCAGGGTGACGAAGGTATCTTCTCCCCCGGCACCTGGAGCGGCACCGGTGTGGCTATCGTCAACGGCAGCAGCATCACCACCGGCACCGGTCGCGGCCACGTTCCTTCGCCTTCGGCCCCCAACGGTGCAACGACCACCTTGCCGACTTCGTTCAACGGCGTGCCCTGGATGTTCCGCGACAGCGAACTCACCGGCACCAACCCCAGCATCCGCTGGACTGACAGCTTCGGTGGCCCGTTCAGCGGCGGCGTCCTCTTCATGTTCGGTGACGGCACCGTCCGCACGATCAACTACAATCAACGCGGCACCAACAACTACGCCCGCATGATGTACCCCAGCGAC
>JBGSSZ010000518.1:0-4790 GCA_041736785.1 Limnoglobus sp. | reverse complement strand
TGGTGAAGTTGTTGCCGCCGGTGTAGTTGGAATCGATGATTTGCAGATCGGTGAAATTCTGGCCGCCATCGTAGCTGATGCGGACGGTGCCCACCTGATCGTTGGGTCCGGTGCCTTCGTTGCGGAAGCTGGAATCGAATTCGAGCTTGGCGGAGTTGGGCAGGATGCCCTTCAGATCGATCGGCCGCATGTTGAGCAGGAAGCGGATCGCGCCGGTATTGGGACCGTCGTCGTATTCATCGCTGTCAGCCACGAGGACCCGCCCGGCCTTGCCCACATCGCCAAGGAAGAACTGGTCGCGGCCCTGATTGTCGCCGGCGATCCAGGAGTCGATATTGTGGACGCGCCAGCCACGGTATTCCGTCGGTTCGGCCGTCAGCGGCGGGAACAGCGGGTCGTTCGGAACGGTCGCGATCGTGTTCCACACTGCGGGCAGATTCGGCGACCAGTCTTCCGTGGTCAGCGAGTTCGCCACCAGTCCGGCAGTCACGTTGGCCGCGGTGTAATCGACCAGCGGAATGTCTTCAAATGTCTCATTCATCAGCGTGACGCGACCGGCACCGTCCGGGTGAATGTCGTTGGAGATCACTCCCAGCGACGGACCACGGACCAGCGTGGTGTTCTTGGCCACGACATAGCTGTCGGCCACGGCGGTCGGCGGATCGTCCGTGTCGATCACGTTGATGGTCACTTTCGTGACGTTGCCCGTGGTGAAACCGTCATCCGGGATATAAGTGAACGAGTCGGTTCCACTGAAGTCCGGGAACGGCGTGTAATCGAATGAGCCATCGGAATTGAAGTTGAACGAACCATTGACCGGCGAGGAGAGGAGCGTAGCGGTCAGCGCGTCGCTGTTGGCGTCGGTATCGGCCCCTGTGCCGAGGAGAACGCCGTTCGCCGCGTTGACAAAGAGCGTGCCGCCGTCTTCCGGTGTGGAGTAGGAATCGGCGACCCCGACGGGTGGCGTGTTAACCCGGCTGAAAATGTCGAGCGACCAGCCGCCGGTGAATTCCCCAGCGTCGAACAGCGTGTCATCGACGACATACAGGGTCCAGACGCCGTTGCCGGGCGTGTTGCGGAAGGTGGCATTGAGCTTGGACGCGGGTGTGCCAGTGAAGCCAGCCCAGGCGTCGGCTGCGCCACTGTCGACATCGGAGGGCTGGAACGTGCCACTGCTGTTGTAGCCGTTGTTGTCGAGGGCGAACGGGGCGTTATCATCGAAGGTGAGATCAATGAATGAGACGAAGTTTCCCGAGCCACCGGTGTCGGAGAGGAGTTTCACACCTTGACCGCCGGGGCCGACGAGGAGCACGTCGATGTCCGCCGTGTTGCTGTGGTTGAACTGATTCAGTGTGACCGTCACGGTCTTGACGACGCCGGTGAGGCCACTGGCGGTGATCTGCGAGGTGACGGTCGAGGCATCGTCGGGGATGAAGATGGTCGCCGGGTTGGTGAAGACGGTGGGCACCACACGGTCTTCGAGTGGGATCAGTCCGGGCCGTGTCTTCGGTCGAGCCTGACGGATGGCTGAGCGATTGGTCGGGAAGAGGTTGCGGATCCAGCGAGAGGCCATGATGTTGCTCCGAAAGTGGAAGAGTGCTGAGTTTAAGGGTTGTAACGGTCAGAGGGAATAAAAAACTACTGAATATCTGTGAAAGTCATGTGTGGATCACTCGATCATCTCAATTAGGGTGGTTTTCTATGAATGGTGGCATTGAACGCGATGACAATTCGCGGCGAAGAACCGAAATAGGGCAGCCCGCTGTGCAGCAGATACGAGGGAAAGAGGAGGAGCATCCCCTCGCGAAGCGGTGGATCGAGCGAATGCTGACCGAGGTAGGCGTTGCCGTAGTCCTGGTGCCGCCCACCGAGAGGCAGCGGCGAGTAGAAACGACTGCCACCGTTTGGAGCGGTTTGGGACTCGCGTGCAGACCGGTCGCCAAGGCTGAGATAGTAGATGCCACACCAGGAGCAGCTCGGGTGCGAATGAGCGTCATGGAAGCCGCCGTTGAGCGTGACGTGGCACCAGCTTTCAAACAGGTTGACAATCAGCTGCTCCGGGGGAACATTGCCGCCGTTCACATGTGAGACAGCGACGGCCAGCGTTTCGCGGATGAAGTGTGCGAGTCGCTGCAGGCCGGGGTTCGGGTCAAGGAGCAGATCAAAGTCGCTTTCATAGAGGCCATGCTTCGCACCGGGTGCGACGCGACTCTCGACAGCATCGCTGCGGCCGTTGCGAATCTGCATGATGCGCTCAGTGATGCCGGCCGCCTCGGACACGTGCTCGCTCCATGACCGCTGGTAAAACGTCGTGGTCCAGACGCGATTGATTCCCAGTTCGCGGGTTTCGGCCATGAATCATTCCGTGATGCTGTCGCCGCGGTTGCGCGTGCCGTAGGCACGCCAGACGAGGTTGTTGATGCTCTGGGGCACGAAACGGACGCTGCCGTCGCCGAAGAGCACATTGATCCCACGTGCATGGCGACTGCTGTAGCCGATTTCGTACGCGGCGAACCCGGGCTGACCCGGCGTCACACGAGGCAGATTGATGGGCACGCCGGTGCTGCCCAGAAACTCAGAGATGTCGCCCTTGCCTGTGGTATCCACATCGTCGCTGCCGATGTACCAGTGGTCCTTGCGGCCCTGGTTGTCAGCCTGGTTTTCGAGAATCAAACCGGGCAGAATCTCCGGCACCGCTTCGCTCACGGCGACCGTATTGGACAGACCGTCAGAGAACGAACCCGTCTTGAGTGCGGCCATTCCGTGCTGTTTGACGCGCTGGTTGTCCGTTTTCTGGGCGAAGAATCCATCCAGCGTGTGGATGCGGGCCACGCCGAAGCTGTCGTCGGCTTCCTTGTCGGAGCGGATTAGACCGGAGATGTTGCCGAGATAGCTGCCAGGAACGCGCCGCTGAACGACCCAGTTGTCGCCCGAAGTGTCGGGCAGGTTCACTGGCAGGTTGGCGGACGGGCAGCGGAACATGCTGATGAGTGTTTCGCAAGCCCCGATGTTCCGGATGGACATGTCGTTCACCGAGGTGCCCGGTAGAGCGATATTGCCAGGCGTCCCCGGAGCGGGGGCGGCCCACTGGGCGTTGATCGTATCTTCTTCCATGGTGAGTGCCTGGAAGACGTTGTTCTGCTCCATCTGCGGCAGGATGAAGGCGGTCCACCCGGTGCCGACACTGATTTCGGCACCCATGGGGAAGCCGCCTTGACTGCCTTCAAAGCTGTGCAGGGCGAGACCGATCTGCTTGAGGTTGTTCTGGCAGGAGGAACGGGCCGCGGCTTCGCGGACCTTCTGTACTGCGGGGAGCAGCAAGCCGATCAAGATCGCGATAATCGCGATGACGACTAGGAGCTCGATCAGAGTAAACGCCGGACGGGGAGATCGCGCCATGACGCACCTTTCAGGATGAACGAATTCCGACTAAAAAAAGTCACTTCACAATTGCAAAATCTTTTTCCAGACCTGACCGCGTGACTTCCACCGTTTCTGGCGAGGTCCGCGGATCCATATAACTGACGGGCATTTGATTCACGAATCCACCGGGCGTCTCGCTCGGCTTGGCTGTGCGGGGCAGAGCCTTGCCTTGACGATTGGTGAAGTGGACAAGGACGACTTTGTATTTGCCGGGGAAGATCCCCTTCTCGCCGAGCGTGTTCTGCAGTTCGTAGCGACCCTGGGCGTCGGTCCAGGCGATGCCGTAGCCGTGCTCCAGCGGATTGGCGTCTTCGCTCTCGGGAAAGAAGCAGACTTGGCAGTGCTCGACCGCTTTACCGTTCAGCGTAATGGTACCGCTGACCGGGACCATTGGCGGCTTGGATGAGCAGCCTGCCATGGCGGTCGCAAACAGAACGGAGAGAGTGAATCGAACTCGCATACGCACAACTTAGACCTGTCTGGGAGCATTGTCGCACAAATGCTGAGTAATTGAAATGAAATTTTGGAGTGTTTTTGTATATCACAGTAATTCCGCTCTTGTGGCCGTTCGGCCGACCGCGTCAAATGGGAACATCGTCCCATGAAATCAAGCCAATGACACGCGAAATTATCCCGGCGTTTCCGACTCTGATCGGTCGCTTTCAGTTGACTCCTGACCCGCAAGCCAAGGCGGAACTGATCACGCACCTGCACGAACTCGAGCGAACACAGCCGGGGCAGCAGCGAGCCAACGCTGGGGGCTGGCACTCGGCCACCAACCTCCTCGAAGCGCCGCTGAACTCCATCACTGCACTCCGTGGCAGCATCACAGAAGCCCTCAAATCGATGGTGGGTGCCACGGCCGAACTCCCGGAGGTGAAATCACGGCAGGAGTCGTTCCGCGGCGGATTCCGGCTCACCGGCTGGGGCAACATCATCCGCAAAGGCAACTACCACCGGCACCACAACCACCCCAACAGTGCCTGGTCAGGCGTCTACTACGTCGCTGCGGGTGACAGCGAGCCCGGCAGCCTGGCCGGCGTGCTCGAACTCTTCGATCCGCGACCCTTCACCGAGATCATCGACGTGCCCGGCTCCCCCTACGGGCAACGCATTCTCATCCGCCCGCAGGAAGGGCTGATGGTGCTTTTCCCCGGCTGGCTGTATCATTTCGTCCATCCGTATCAGGGAGCGAGTGAGCGCATCTCGATCGCGTTCAACGCCACCTGGCAGCCCGGCGGGTGAGAGGACTCCAGTGACCTTTCGTGAAGCCCTGTCAAGTTCTCCGTCGTTGTACCCTTTGGCGATGAACACCGCGGGCGACGCCGTGCAGTTCGTTCGCCTGGCGGAGCAGGACTACGCTGCCG
>JBGSSZ010000505.1:0-4672 GCA_041736785.1 Limnoglobus sp. | reverse complement strand
CGAGGTGCCGCGGGGGCAGGTCGTCGGCTTCCTCGGGCCCAACGGCGCGGGCAAGTCCACCACCATGCGCATCCTCGCCGGCTACCTCACCGCCACCAGCGGTCAGGCCAGCATCGACGGCCGCGACGTCTTCTGGGACCCGATCGAGGCCCGCCGCCGCATCGGCTACATGCCCGAAAGTTGCCCGCTCTACGGCGACATGCGCGTCAATGAATACCTCCGCTTCCGCGGCGGCTTGAAAGGGCTCAACCGCTCCACCCGCCGCAAACGCATCGACTATGTCCTCGGCCGCTGCTGGCTGACCGACGTGAAGCGGCAGATCATCGGCACGCTCTCGAAAGGCTTCCGCCAGCGTGTCGGACTTGCGGATGCCCTGCTCGCCGACCCGCCCGTGCTGATCCTCGATGAGCCGACCGCGGGGCTCGATCCCACGCAGATCCGCGAGACCCGCAAGCTCATTCGCGAACTCGGCAGCCAGCACACCATGCTCCTGAGCACTCACATCCTCAGCGAAGTGGAAATGGCCTGCGACACCATCATCATCATCGATCAGGGGCTCGTGAAGGAGCAGGGGAGCCTCGCCGCGGTGCGGGCCCGTCACGGGGACCGCAGCCTCGAGGAAATCTTCGTGCACCTCACCGGTCGGGAGGGCATCTGAGATGCGAGCCATGATCAGCCTCATCCGCCGCGAGTTCACCGCGTACTTCCTCTCGCCGGTTGCGTACGTCACGATGTTCGTCTTTCTGTTGGTGACCGGGCAACTCTTCGACATGACGTTGAATCTGCTCACCCGGCCCGGCACGGCGGGGGTCGAATATCCGATGCAGTCGATGCTCGGCGACGACAAGTTCTGGCTGGTGTTCCTGTTCATTCCGCCGCTGCTCACGATGCGCTTGTTTGCCGAGGAACGCGGCACCGGGTCGCTCGAACTGCTGCTCACGGCTCCGATCCGTGATTGGCAGGTGGTGGCCGGGAAGTACATCGCTTGTCTGAAGTTTTACGTCGTGCTCTGGCTGCCGACGCTTGTCTACCTGCCCGTGCTGCTCGACCTCGACTGGAACACCTGGCAGCCACGGATCGATCCCTGGCCGGTGGTCACGAGCTACGTCGGCGTGTTCTTCGCCGGTGCCATGTTCCTGTCCATCGGGTTGCTCGTGTCGAGTCTGGTCAAGAGCCAGCTTGTGGCAGCGATGATCGCCATGATGATCAGCCTGATTTTCGTGGTGGCCGCGTTCTGGAAACCCGACCTCGATCCGTCGGGCACTCTGGCGAAGCTGATCTACTACATCAGTGTGCCGGAGCATTTTCGACGAGACTTCACCCGCGGGGTGATCGATACGCGGAACATTGCACTGTATGTGACGGTGACGGCGTTGTGTCTGTTTCTGACGGTGCGGTCGCTGGAGGCGCGGCGGTTGCGCTGAGGTGGCCGAGCGCTTCCCTCGCAAAGCAGCGGGGCGCGGTTCATGGGGAATGATGATGGATGTTCGACAACGCACGACGGCGGGGAACTGGTTCCGCTATCTGCTGCGCTTCCTCGGGATGCTCGGGCTGATCCTCGGCGCGTTCGGGTTGGTGTTCTATTACACCAGCCACACGCCGCCGGAGCGGGACATCTTCAACACCGTGAAGGCGTCCGCAACCGAAGCCACCACGAATATCACCATCGACGGTGTGATGCTGCTGGTCGGCTTGGCCGGAGCGGCGATCGCGATCGTCTGGCTGCTGCTCGAAGCCCTCATGGCGCTCACTCTCATCACGGGCAAGCGGGCCGTGGTCGGCGGGAATATGTATCTGCAGATCGCGCTCGCGGTGGCGTTATTTGTCGTGTTGAACATCTTCGCGTTCCGCCACTACATCCGCTACGACTGCACGCGCGACAGCCAGTTCACACTGAATGCGTCGCTCGTCAAGGAGTTGCAGACGCTGTCGAGCGACAGTCCGACCGACGTGGTGGTGTTGCAGATGCACAAGCGGGCGATCAGCCGCGGGCAGGAGCCGGACAACATTGACAAGGCCGCTGAGTTGAAAGTCGTGGAGAAGGTCAACGATCTCGTCGATCAGCTTCGCGAGCTGGGCCCGCGGTTCCGCGTCACGGTCCTCGACCGACAGGATGAATACTACGCCGACAAGGTGGACAAACTCCCGGAGCAACTTCGCAAGGCGATGGAGAACGTGCCGGAGGACAGCATCTTCTTCCATGCCAACGACCGCGTGCGGCGGATGAGCTTCGCCGACTTCTTCCGCATCGACAAGACCGCGTCGCGAACGAAGGAGACGGTCACGACGCCCGACGGCAAGACGGAGGAGCGGGTCCGTACCACGAACCTCGTGCTGCTGCCACAGGGCAAAGAAGAGTTTGTCGAGCGGCTGCTGAGTCTGGAGCAGCGGAAGCCGAAGGTGGGCATCCTGGTGATCCACCCGCTGCTGTCAAGCCGCAAGGTGGATGATGCCTTCTCCGCGGCGGGGATGCGGAAAACGCTCGAAGCGAACGGCTTCACGGTGCAGGATATTGTGATCAAACGCTGGGACGGCAGTGCACCGACCGCGACGGCGCAGACCTTTGATGAGTTCGAGCTTGAAGACAAAGAGTTCGACTTCGAGTACTACACGCTGCTGGTGCAGGACCGCGAGGAGGCGATCAAGAAGTTTCGCGAGGTGCTGCCGCTTGCGAAAACCTTGCCGCTACCGGAGGTGAGCCGTCGCTTCCGCGGGTTGGTCCGTGCCGACATCGAGACGGAAAGCGAGCGGGCACAGCTCGTGAAAGCGATCGAGCGGCAGATTGACGTCTGGCAGCGGGAGCTTGCGGAATTCAAGAGCGAACTGGCCATCGTCGAGCCACAGTACACCGAATTGCTGAAGAACGAGAAGGCGAATGAAGGCCGCCGCACGACCGACGCGACCGCCAAGCTCAAGAGCGCGATCGACGGTTGCGATCTGCTCTACATCCCGCGGTTGACGGCGATGGATCTCTCGGAAGGCCGCATCATTCCGGCTGAGTACTACGGAATGCCGAAAGAGCAGACCGAGGTGATCCGCGACTACATCAAGAGCGGCAAACCGGTGCTGGCGTGCTTCGGGCCGACGAAGTTCGGCGGCCGCGGCGACGCGGAGCCGGACGATCTGGAACTCCTGTTCACGCAACTCGGCTTCGACTTCGGCAGCCAGACGATCATGACCGACGCCGAGGCGAAGGCGTCGTCGAAGACCCAGAGCGAAGGTCTGGGCTCGTCGCCGCAGCCGCCTCTGCTCCGGCTCGAAACCGATGACAAGTCCGACGACGCCAACCCGATCCGATCGGCGTATCTGGTGGCGTCACGGTCGGTCGATGGCACGCTCGAGCTCCGCCGCAGCGGGCCGCGCTCGATCACCGTGTCGCCGCGGGCGAAGAAGGCGTCGAAGTTCAACACTGTGATCCTGGAGTCGGTGGCGAAAAGCTGGAACGAGGACAAACCGGTCGCCAGTCGCGGTTACACGCCGAAATATGACGCGGCGAAGATCGACGACCCGAACAAAGGCAAGCCCGAGGAAGAGCGTCGCGGTCCGTTCCCCCTGGGTGCGGCGATCGAGATCAAAGTCCCGGCCGAATGGTACAACGACAAACTCACCGCGGCGACGACCGATCCTGCGATCGGTGCGGTTGGCGGCGGCGTCGGCATCGGCGTGACCTCAATGATGCTCGACGCCGCGGCGTTCGCCCCGCCGGGCACGCTACCGGAGCGGCCAACAGTGCGACTGGTGGCACTCGGCCACGGCGGCATCTTCACCGGCAAGGAACTCAGCCCCGCCCAGGAAACGCTGCTGCTCAGCACGCTGAACTGGCAACTGAAACGCGACGAGCTTCTGCCGAAAGATGTCACGGTGGCAGACCGCTGGCAGTTCCCCCGCGTGGAAATGACGGCCCAGCAGACCAAGCTCTGGCGCATGGGCACCATCCTCGGCCTGCCCATGCTCTGTGCGTTTGTCGGTGTGGTCGTGCTGATGACTCGCCGGATGCGATAACATTTTTTGGGACGGACTCATGCGCTGGTTCATGACATTCCTGCTGGTGGCCCTCGTCGGCGGAGGCGTGGCGTATCTCATCCTCGCTGACCGGCGTCCGCAGTCCGCACAGCCGCTGACGCTCGCCGCACTTGAGGATCAGGTCAAGCCCGACAATGTGAAGCGGATCGAGCGCACAATCAATGGCAGCGACAGCCTCGTGCTGGTGCGAGCCGCGGACGGAGAGTGGACACAACCGGGTAACTGGCCGGTGCGGCAGGAGCAGGCGATCGAGCTTGCGACGGCGCTCAGCGATCTGAGCACGCGGTTTCAGCCGATCGCACTCGACGACGCCAAGGATCTGAAACCGTATGGTTTGGATCCGTCACAGAAGCCGGTGATGGTGCGGATCGACACGGCGAACAAGACGCTGACGCTGGCGTTTGGTCAGTCGCCGGACTCGAAGGAATCGCAATTCGGCCGGGCGACGTATGTGCGGCTCGACGACAACAAGGAAGTGCTGCGGCTCGGGCCGGAGGCCTACGCGGCAGTGACCAAGCCAGTGGAGGCGTACCGCCGCAAGCAACTGTTTCCGGATTTGACCCGCGTGAAGATGGCGGGCGGTGAGCCACCGCCGAACCCGATGAACCCGACCCCGCCGGGCGCGATCCGCACGGCGATCCCGACCGAC
>JBGSSZ010000450.1:0-2730 GCA_041736785.1 Limnoglobus sp. | reverse complement strand
GCGGGGAGGTTCTTCTCCTGACGGTAGAGATCCGCCAGCAGCACCACGATTTTCTGTGACTTCGCCGCCTCGGGGATATTGGACATCGCCTCCTGCAGTTCGCGGATCGCTTCTGCCTTCTGATTGCGTTTGAGGAAATAGTTGGCACGGGCGAGGCGGGCGTCCGGATCGCGCGGGCGGTCGACAATGAGCTTGTCCAACAGCTTCCGCGATTCCTCCAGCGAGTTGTGCCCCGCGTCCGACTGCAGCAGATTCGCCAGGCGGATATACGTCTCGCTGCTGGCTTTGCCCGTCGCGACGGCCAGGTTGTAGCGGTCGATAGCTTGCGCCGGCTGCCCCAGCGCCTGGGCACAGAGCCCATACTGTTCCATGACTTTTGCGTCTTCGATCAGCGATGGATCCTGCTTCATGAGCTGCTCGAGATGCCCCTGAGCCCGGCTGTAGATGTGGCGATCCATGTACTTGTCGATCAGCTTGCGACGGTCCGCGGTGCGCGAGGGATCCGTCGTGAGGATGCGCTCGTAGAGCAGAAAGAGTTCGCGGACGCGGTTCGGCTCGGTCTTGGCCGCTTCGTCGAGTGCTTCGGCGTACTCCGCCAGCACCGCGGCATCCCGCGGGCGAAAGTTCAGATACCGCTCGTACAGCGCCAGCGACTCGCTCAGATTGCCGGTCGTGCGCGTGTTCTGCGCCGTCCGCAGCATCGCGTCGGCGTTGCGTTTGACCTGCAATCGGTGCAGGGCGTAACCCGCGCCCAACACGATCACGATCGCGGCGACCATCAGGGCAAAACGTCTGAGATTGACCGAGCGATACGAGTAGCGGCTGACAGGCACGGCGGCTCCGGGTGCTGAATCCCACTTTGAGGTTGCGTCCAACCCCGTCGGGATGTAACGATCGTGACGATAATTCGGATTGTAGCGGCTCGGCAGAAAGTGCCGAACGCGACGATCATTCCTATCCTACGCTTGAATAGTATGACAGGATCCCTTCCGGTGCTGAGTCTCGAAGCCGAACCGCAGCCTGCGGTCCCGACTTTCGCGCCGTCGCTGATCCTGAGCTTCGATGTCGAGGAGCACGACCGCATCGAGGCGGCGACGGCGATCACGGTGCCGCTGGCGATGAAAGGGCACTACGCCGAGCGCATGGAGTACGTCACGCGGCGTCTCCTCGACCGCCTCGCTCACACCGGGACCCAAGCCACTTTCTACATCGTGGGCGAGATCGCCCGCAGTCATCCGCGGTTGGTTTTCGACATTGCCTACGCTGGCCACGAAGTCGGTGCCCATAGCTGGGATCACCGCCGGGTGAACCGCTTTGACGCCAAAGGTTTCGCGGACGATCTGCGGATGACCAAGGACGCACTCGAAGAGGCGACAGGCTCTGCGGTCTTTGGCTTCCGTGCTCCCACATTCAGCGTGACGCGGGAGACCGCCTGGGCGATCGACGTGCTCGCGAAATCGGGCTTCACCTACGATTCCTCGATCTACCCGGTACGGCACGACCGCTATGGCATTCCCGACGCGCCGCGGTCACCGTTTGTGGCTGTCGGTCCGGCGGGGGGTGCGATGCTTGAGTTGCCGCCGGTGACGTATCGCATGGCGGGGCAGAATCTGCCCGTGGCTGGGGGCGGCTACTTCAGGCTCTTCCCGCTTTGGGTCACCAAGCGATCCATCCAGCAGATGATGACCACGACCACGCCGCCCGTGGCGATGATGTACTTTCATCCGTGGGAGTTCGACCCGGATCAGCCGCGACTGCCGCTGCGGATGCTCTCGAAGTTCCGCACCTATGTCGGCGTGGGGAAGAGCTACGCCAAGCTGGACAATCTGCTGAATACGATCGTGACGCGGCGTGCGGTGGATGTGGTCGTTGAGTTGCAGGAGTTGCTGGACACGCTCCCGCGATTCGAGGTGGGAGGCACTACGACGGTGCTGACGGCACGCGTTCCACGGGAACGCGTCGCACCGCAGACAGAAGTTTTGCAAGGCTGAGCACGTCTACTTTCGCTTCCGCAGTTTCCAGCCCGCCAATGAGGCCAACCCCGTCGCGGTCGCGATCAGCGTCGCCGGCTCTGGTACGCTCTGCGGTGTGCCCGGATTGTCGCACGTGCAGACGGGCTTTTCAATCGGCTGGGTCGGCGGATGGATCACCGGCGGCACCGGCGGAACCACGATCGGGTCGACCGGCACCGGCGGGACCACCGTCACCACTTCGCCGGGCTGTGGCACCGGGGGAAAGAATGCCACGGCCGTCGGCATCGAAGCCGTGAATGCCAAGCCGAATGCAGCCACCGGAATCGCCTGCTTCCATCCCATTGCCTTGCTCCCGCTGTGTGCGATGGCAAGTTCATCGGCCTGGGAGACTGCGGCTCTACAGGGATTCTGCCGGTTGTACGGAGTTGGCGGACTATTCCCGTTTGGCTCAAGTGAGGTTAGCCCGACGATCCAGCGTGGATGAATAAAGTGCGGAAGCTGCGTGGAAACCGTCGATGACGCTGGTGCAAGGCTGCACGCACCGCATCACGGAGGGTCGTTCGATGAATCGCCGTTTCCTGCTGGCTGCTCTCGGTGCGGGCCTCGCTTCCCAGTTTGCATTGGCCGAAGACGCCCGTCCCGCGGTCCGACTCGGTGGAGTCCGCGTTGCGGATGAGCCCGTCGTACGGGCCCAGGCGCCGATGCCCATGCCGATGGCTCAGCCGTTCTCGAGCGGACCGGCCGTGACTGAAACACG